>NZ_CALACG010000295.1 GCF_937890585.1 uncultured Campylobacter sp. | reverse complement strand
TATTAACACCACTAGAACTAAAAGTGGTGCTACAAATCTAATTAAAAAATACCAAATTTCAAAGAAAATTTTGCCAGTAAATGGCAAAAATAGCTCTTTTAAAAGCTCAAATTTTACAAAGTATCCAACAAAAATAGCAAATAGTATGCCACCAAGTGGAAGCATGATGTTTGAGCTAAGATAATCAAGCAGGTCAAAAAAGCCCTTGCCAAAGATAGTAAGGCTCTCTTTAAACTCGCCAATACCGCTTAATGCGCATAAAATTCCAAGTACATAGACCACAAAGCCTACGATTAGGATTGATTTCATTCTGCTAAAGCCTAAATTTTTATTTAGGAAAAAGATAAATGGCTCGACCATCGAGATAACCGAGGTGATACCAGCAAAAAATAGCGATATAAAAAATGTAAATGCCAAGAAATTTCCAAGCACGCCAAGCTTTGCAAATAGCGTTGGTAGCGAGATAAACGCTAGCCCCGCGCCTTTTGACGGCTCTGAGCCAAACTCAAATGTAAATGTAAACACTATAAGGCCGATGATGACGCTTATTATGATGTTTGCAAAGATCACGTAAAGCGATGATGTGAATAAATTTGTATCGTCGCTTATGCTCGATGAGTATGTCAAAACACAGCCAATGCCGATACACATCGTAAAAAATGCAAGACCAAGCGCGTTTAAAACGGCTGTTTGATCTATCTTTGAAAAGTCAGGCACCAGTAGAAATTTAGCCGCTTTATCAAAGCCCTCCATACCAAAAGAGTAGCCAAGCATCAAAAGTAGCAGTACAAAAAGCGCAGGTATGAGATAGACGTTTATGCGCTCTATGCCGCTTTTTACGCCCTTTGTAAGGATAAAAAAGTAGGCAAAAAATGCGATGCTAAAGTATAAAATTTGCTCACTTATGCCATTTGAAGTGAAATTTACAAATAATCTCTCCGAGCTTGCGATATCTTTAGGAAGATCGCCAAGACTTAGGATGACGTATTTTAGCACCCAGCCGATGATGAGTGTGTAAAAAGAGGCTATTAAAATGCCTGTTACCATTATGATGCCAGCAAATTTCCATAAATTTGACCCCTTTGTGGCTAGGCTCTTAAACGCTCCAACCGTGTCAAGACGCGAAATTTTACCCATCGCCATCTCAGCAAAAAATATACTAAGCCCAACGACAAATGCAAAAAATAGATATATAAGGATAAACGCCGAGCCGCCGTTGCTGCCGACCATATATGGAAATTTCCACGCATTTCCAAGGCCGATAGCCGCTCCGATGATAGAAAGGACAAAGCCTATCTTGCTAAATCTATCTCCCATCACTTGCCCGCTATCTGGTAGATCATTATGGCGCAAATGGCGATTGGCACGATGTATCTTAGGGCGAAGTACCAAATTTCAAAAAATGCTTTTCCCATAAATTCGCCAAAGAGCAGATATAGGCTCTCTTTTTTGAGTTTATAGCCGACAAAAAAGCTAAATATGATAGCGCCTATTGGCATCATGATATTTGAAGTTAGGAAGTCAAGCGCGTCAAATACAGGCTTGCCAAATACACTAAACGTGCTAGCCGTGTCAGAATAGTATGAAAATATACAAAAAATTCCCAAAACATAGACAAAAGCGCCGATATAAAGAAGTGCGGCCTTGCGCGAAATGTCAAATTTCCTAACCAAATAATAAGCAAAAGGCTCGATCATCGAAACCGCGCTCGTGATACCAGCAAACAAAAGCGATACGAAAAATGCGACCGCCATGACGTTGCCAACGATGCCAAGCTTTGCAAAAAGCGTGACAAGCGAGATAAAGATAAGGCCTGGACCACTTGCCGTGCTATCAGCCCCATAAGCAAATATAAATGTAAATACGACAAGGCCCATCATAATGCCTATTAATATGTTTATAAAGATGATAGAGAGGGTTGATTTTATTAAATTTGTGCGCTCTGGTAAATTTGCAGCGTATGTCGGTATGACGCCAACGCCCATAGATAGCGAGAAAAACGCAAGGCCTAGAGCCTGTAAGATAACATCTGGCGTGATCGCACTAAAATTTGGCACAAATAAAAATTTAGCCGCCTTGACAAAGCCATCACCCATGCTAAGTGCGTAAAAAAGCATGCAAACAAGCAAAACAAAAAGGCTTGGCATCATCCATATATTTAGCTTTTCGATGCCACTTTTTACGCCTTTTGAAACGGCAAAAAATACCATTAAAAAAACTAGGCTAAAGCAAAGCACGGCACTGCTTAGATCATTTGCTAAAAGCGTGTTAAACTGCGCTGCTGCCTCTTTTGAGTCGGCTAAAAGCGGCGAAAAACTAAGATATATATACTTTAATATCCAGCCAATAACCACCATATAAAATGAAGCTATAAGGATCGCACCGATCATGAAAAAGCCAGAGAGCGACCACGCTTTTTTATGCTTTGGTGCAAGTTTATAAATAGAGCTCACAACGTCGCTTTCACCAAGCTTACCGATACTAAGCTCTGCTAAAAACGCCACAAATGCGATAGCAAATGTAAGAAGCAAGTATAAAATTATAAATGCCGAACCGCCGTTATTTCCCACCATCGTAGGAAATTTCCAGGCATTGCCAAGACCCACAGCAGAACCAGCCATAGCAAGAACAAAGCCTATCTTTGAAAATTTTTCGTTCATTGAAAACCTAAGATTAAGAATAAATTAAATTCTTTCAAAGATAGCATAAAAAAACTTTCATTTTTCTAAGCCAAGAATTTTTTATAGGCAATTTAAATTTTTAGTGTTTTTATTTGAAACAAAGTTTTGTTTTTGTAATATTACGGCTCATGAAGTTTGAGTAGGGGACAGATCCGAAAGAGCTTTAAAATTTTAAAGGAGCAACGATGAAAAAGATCGTGTTTTTAATTCTTGGTCTTGCTGCATTCGCATTTGGCGCTGACGGCGAGATGATCAGATCATATTCAGTTATCGCTGGCGGTATCGGCCTTGGCCTTGCAGCTCTTGGCGGTGCTATTGGTATGGGTAACACAGCTGCTGCAACTATCAGTGGAACAGCTAGAAACCCAGGTGTAGGTAGCAAACTTATGACTACAATGTTTATCGCACTTGCGATGATCGAAGCACAAGTTATCTACGCACTTGTTATTACACTTATCGTTCTTTACGCAAACCCAATGCTTGGCTAAGCGTAAAACTTAAATTTAGCCCCTTTTTGGGGCTTTTGTTCTTTTTGCGATCATGGTGGAATTGGTAGACACGCTATCTTGAGGGGGTAGTGCCGTTAGGTGTGCGAGTTCGAGTCTCGCTGATCGCACCATCTTATCTCTCTTTCTAAATCAAAATCTTAAATTTCTAAGCTATAAAAAAGGAAAATTTTATGTTAGACAAAAAACGTGCCTTAAAACAATTACAAAACGAAGCAGACGATGTTGCTATATACTCACTTCTTGAAGCTAGCGAAAAAGACGATGAGAATAAAAAAATACTTCGCAAATTAATCACCGAAGAGAGGCGCCACTATGCTTTTTGTCAAAAGATAACTGGCGAAAGCAGAAGTGCAAATTTATTTAAAGTCATTTTCTATACGATACTTGTTAAAATTTTTGGCACATCTTTTACCCTAAAATTTATGGAGTCACGCGAAGAAAATGCGGAGAAATTTTATCTTGACATCGTAGATGAATATCCTGAAGCTCGTGATATTTATGAAGAGGAGATGAGCCATGAAAATAGTCTAATCTCCATGTTAAAAGACACAAAACTTATAAATGCTGGTGGTATCGTGCTTGGCATGAATGATGCGTTAGTTGAGCTAACAGGCACACTTAGCGGCATCGCGCTTGCATTTTCGAATACAAAATCAGTTGGTGCAACAGGCCTTATCAT
Organism: uncultured Campylobacter sp.; assembly: GCF_937890585.1. GTDB lineage: Bacteria > Campylobacterota > Campylobacteria > Campylobacterales > Campylobacteraceae > Campylobacter_A. Next base: position 15,001 of record NZ_CALACG010000295.1, on the reverse strand, counting down.
GGGCGTAGCAGCTGCACTTTCTATGGCTGGCTCAGCATATCTTGAGTCAAAAGAAAATCCAAGTGACGAGATCAAACCGCTTACTTACTCGCTCTACACGGGCGGATCATACATCATAACAACGGCATTTTTGATACTTCCATTTTTCATCTTTTCAAGCGGTTTTTACGCTGTTTTGTCGATGTTTTTCTTTGCGCTAGTTGCCATCATCACTTATAACTTTTATATAAGCGTGGCAAAGGAGCTTAAATTTTTACCAAGAGTGGTTGAGATGTGCGTGATAACTTTTGGCGTTGCGATCATATCTTTTGGCATCGGCTTTTTAGTCAAACGCTATTTTGGACTAGATATTTAATCCAAAATTTCATACCAAGTGTAGCTATCATCTCCGAAATTTCCACTAAAAAGCGGTTTTAAATTTAAATCAAGGCTCAAATTTTCACCAATTTTAAAATTTGAGCTTTGATAGATAAGTAGCCATTTTACATTTGCTAGCTTGCCCTCTTTTGCGAGCTTTAAAAACTCACCAGCTCCTTCAAACATGCTAAGACCTTTTAGATCAAGCTCTTTTTGAATGCTGACTTTTCGACCTGGCACGCTAAAAAGTGGTATCGTTTCATCAAATTTATCGCCTCTTGAGTAGATTATGACGTCTGGGTTTTTGCCATTTTTTACAAGTCTGGTATCGAGTCTTGGTCGGTCTGTCCGCACTGTGTTACCGCCGATCACCAATGTATCTATGACGCTTCTTAGTTTATGCACATGCGTGCGGCTAAGCTCATTTGTGATGATGCCACCACTTGCCACGCCGTTTTTACTAAGAGCTATTTTTAAAAAGCTAAATCCACCATTTTGATATGCCAAAAATGGCTCAAGCAGCTTATCACAGCGCTCTTTTAAAATACCAAATTTAACTCTCACACCAGCACTTTGCAGCAAATTCGCGCCGCCACTTGCTATTTTATTTTCATCGTGGCTGCCAATTATAACCTCACTAAAACCAAGCTCTTTTAGCAAATTTGCACAAGGTGGCGTTTTACCGTGATGCGAGCAAGGCTCAAGAGTGACATAGGCTTTTGCATTTTTTAGTAAATTTGAGTGGTTGTTTAGTATAAATTCATAGGTAAATTTTGGCTCTAAAAGGCCAAATTCGCCCTCTTTTATATTAGAGCTAAATTTAGCATTATACGCTTTTATAAAAACATCTTTAAATCTTTCACTTTTTTTGCAAAGCGCAAAGAGTATCGCTGTCGGTTCAGCGTGTAAATATCCAGCCTTTTCATGAGCCTTGCAAGATAAAATTTGCCCATTTTCATCAATGATAAGGCACCCGACAGCTGGATTTGGATAGGTCAGGATCTGAAATTTCCAAGCCTCACTTAAAGCAAGACCCATGTAAAATTCATCGTTCATCCATGCCTCTTTAAAAAACACACTAGCCTTTGCCAGTGTGTTTTCATAAATTTATGACAAGCCGTCAATCTTGCCCTCTGCATCTATCTTCATATTGACCGCAGCTGGCACTTTTGGAAGTCCTGGCATCAGCATGATCTTACCGCAAACCGCGACGATAAAGCCAGCTCCCGTTCTAATATCAAGGTCTTTTACGCTAAATGTAAAGCCCTTTGCTCTGCCCAAAAGCTTCGCATCGTCACTAAATGAGTACTGAGTTTTTGCGATACAAACTGGTAAATGGCTCAAATTTAGCTCTTTTATCATTTCAAGCTTTTTAAGAGCGGCCTCTTCAAAGACCACCTCGCCGGCTCCATAAATTTCCTTAGCGACCTTTTCTATTTTAGTTTTCGTATCGTCACTCATCTCGTAGGTGAAATTTATCTTGCTTGGCTTATCACACGCCTTTAAAACTAGCTCAGCAAGCTCAAGCGCACCTTTGCCACCTTTTAAGAAATTCTCACAAACTGCCACTTCTACGCCAAGCTCATGACAATACTCTTTTACGAAATTTATCTCTTCATCAGTGTCAAAGCCAAATTTATTAAGCGCCACAACCACGTTTTGACCAAATTTACCTTTTAAATTTTCGATGTGCCCGCCAAGATTTTCGATACCTTTTTTAAGGGCATTCATATCTGGTTTTGTGATCTCGTCTTTATTTGCTTCGCCGTTATATTTTAGCGATCTGATAGTGCTTACAAGCACTACAGCGCTTGGTTTGATATCAGCAACCCTGCATTTTATATCTAAAAATTTCTCCGCTCCAAGCTCCGAGCCAAAGCCAGCTTCAGTGATGACATAGTCAGCTAAATTTAGAGCTGTTTTTGTTGCGATGACTGAGTTGCAGCCGTGTGCGATGTTTGCAAATGGACCGCCGTGCACAAGCGTAGGCGTATGCTCTAATGTTTGAAATAAATTTGGCTTGATCGCATCTTTTAAAAGTATGCAAACAGCGTCTTGGCAGCCTAGATCACGCACGTAGATAGGCTTTTTATCACTATCATAGGCAACCATGATGTTTGCCACGCGCTCTTTTAGATCTGATAAGCTTGTTGCTAGACAAAGCACAGCCATGATCTCGCTTGCGGCGGTGATGTTAAAGCCATCTTCTCTTGGTACGCCGTCCGTTCTGCCACCTTGACCCACAGTGATAAATCTAAGCGCGCGGTCGTTCATATCCATACAGCGCTTCCATAAAATTTTCTCGATTTTTAGTGGGTTTTCTTGATAGAGGCTATTATCTATCATTGCAGAAATGAGGTTATTTGCCGATGTTATAGCATGAAAATCGCCAGTAAAGTGTAAATTTAGATCCTCCATCGGCGCAAGCTGCGAGTAGCCGCCACCTGCTGCTCCGCCCTTTATGCCAAAAACTGGTCCAAGAGATGGCTCGCGAAGTGCTAGGCAAACCTTTTTATTAAGTGAATTTAGTGCGTCAGCTAGGCCGATCGACATAGTCGTTTTGCCTTCGCCGTATGGGGTTGGATTAGTCGCGGTGACTAAGATGAGCTTTGACTTTGATGGCTCAAGTCTAGGGGAAATTTTAGCCTTAAATTTGCCGTAAAGCTCAAGCTCGTCTTCGTTTAAGCCTAGTCTTTCGGCAACTTTACTGATGTGTTCTAACTTCGTTTGGTGAGTTATCTCGATGTCGCTTAGCATTTTACCACTCCAAATATGTTTTTGCTTTTTTTATCTCACTGATGTTGATCTCAAAAATTCCCTCTTCGTTTTCTACTGCGATGCTCTCTTCGTCCGCTTTTACAAGCCTTCCTGCAAATTTCTCAGCCTCGGTTTGAACTTTAACTAGCTCACCAACGCTCGCTTTAAAATGCGAAGGCTTGCTAAGCTTTCTCTCAAGGCCAGGCGAGCTAACCTCAAGATTGTAGTCTCCGCTAACTGGCGGTGTCACGTCAAAGATAGGCGAGAGCAGACGACTCACTTTTTCGCAATCATCAAGGCTTACTCCGCCATCTTTTGTGATATAAACTCTAAAAATAGCCCTGCCATTTTCATTTGCGATCTCGCTGTCGTAAAGCTCAACGCCGCATTCGCGCACTAGTTTGTCTAAATTATCCATTTTTGTTTAAATCCTTTGAAATTTTATCAAACAACTTATCCATATGGTTTTGATACTCTAATCTATCGTCAAATTTAAAGTGAAAATTTGGACATCTATACCAGCCCTCAGCCGCCATGCAGTGGTTTTGCAAATGCCTGCAAACGCGCTTTAAATGCCCCAAAATATACTCTTGCTCGCGCTCGTCAAACATCATCTTGTCAAGATAGACAAAGGCGTCGTATCTGCCCTTTTTGCACTCAACATCAGTGACGCAAAGTCCCTTTAAAATGCTATCTTCAAGAGTGGCCAGAGCCTCTGGTATGAGCTCTTTTAGCACACTCTCTGTTCTCATACGCTTTATTTCGTTAGCGTTCATAGAGTAGCTTTCTCCTTGACTTCTTTGAAACTTTCGATGTAGTCATTTTCTCTGATGTCGTTGAAATTTTCGATGCCAACGCCACACTCGTAGCCTTTAGCAACCTCTTTGACATCATCTTTGAAGCGTTTTAGTGAGCTAACTAAGCCCTCGTAAACGACCACACCTTCTCTAATAAGGCGAATTTTTGCCCCTCTGTTTATCGTACCCTCAGTGACGATACATCCAGCGATTGCGCCTACTTTTGGCACATGGATCACTTGGCGAACCTGAGCTTGACCAAGCTGCTCTTCTCTGATGATAGGTGACATTAGTCCGCCTAAAATCGCCTTCACATCGTCTATTAAGTTATAAATAACGTTGTAAGTTTTTATCTCGACGCCGCTCTCTTTTGCCTTCTCTTTTATCTCGCCAGTTGGCCTTATGTTAAAGCCAAGGATGATACAGTCGTTACTTGCGCTTGCAAGTGCAACGTCACTTTGTGTGATACCACCAACGCCTGAGTGGATCACATTTACTCTGATCTCGTCATTTGCTAGTTTTTCTAGGCTTGCTTTCAATGCTTCAAGTGAGCCGCCAACGTCAGCTTTGATGATGACTGGAAGTGTTTTTAGCTCGCCCTCAGCGATCTTAGCGCTAAGCTCATCGATACTAACCTTTGTGCTCTTGCTAAGCTCTTTTTGGCGGATATATTCAGCCTTTTTCTGTGCATATTCGCGAGCCTCTTTATCAGTTTTTACTCCTATTAATGTCTCGCCAGCCTCTGCTATCTCGCTAAGACCTACTATCACGCCACATTCGCCTGGTTTTATCTCTTTTAATGGCCTGCCCTGATCATCAAGCAAGCTTCTTATCTTACCGTATGCAACGCCTGCTACGACTGTATCTCCGACATGAAGTGTGCCGTTTTCAACGATGATGGTAGCTACTGGACCACGGCCTTTTTGAAGTGAGCTCTCGATGACAGTAGCTTTTGCGTTTGCCTTTGGATTTGCCTTTAGCTCCAAAAGATCAGCTTGTAAAAGCACGATCTCAAGTAGATCATCTATGCCCATGCCTGTTTTTGCAGAGATCGGCACAAATTCATACTTGCCACCCCACTCTGTTGGCATGATGTCAAGCTCAGCAAGACCGGTTTTTACTAGATCAGGATTTGCTGACTCTTTATCCATTTTATTTATTGCGATGATTATTGGCACGCCAGCGGCTTTTGCGTGGTTAACTGCCTCTTTTGTCTGTGGTTTTACGCCGTCATCTGCTGCAACAACGATGATAACTATGTCAGTTACGCCAGCACCCCTTGCACGCATAGCCGTAAATGCCTCGTGGCCTGGAGTGTCAATAAATGTGATATTTTTGCCGTTTTTATTTACCATATAAGCACCAACGTGCTGAGTGATGCCACCAGCCTCGCCTGCTGCTACGCGAGACTTTCTTATGTAGTCAAGTAGCGAGGTTTTGCCGTGGTCTACGTGGCCCATGATGGTTATGACTGGTGCTCTTGGCTGGAGATTTTCATCATCTTTTATCTCCTCTTCATAGGCTGCTACGTAGTCAAATTCTTTTTGATCATCTATGATATTTACCTCGACATTAAACTCATCAGCCAAAATTTCTATCGCATCTTCATCCAAAAAGTCGTTTTTAGTTGTCATCATACCGAGCATAAATAGCTTGCCTATGACCTCGCTAGGCTGTTTGTTTAGCTTTTCAGCAAATTCGTAAACGCGAATTTCTTTTGGGATATTTATCGAAGTTACAGCTTCGCTGTTTTGTTTATTTTCAGGCTTTTTGTGTTTTTTTCTAGCTCTTCTTTGTATGCCACCTTCGCCAAATGAATTTATCGTGTTATTGACGGTTGTTTTCATCGCATTTGGCTGTTTTGTCCTTTGCATCGGAGCTGGAGCTGGGGTTTTAAAGCTAAAATCAGGCAATACAACCACATCTTCATCTTCAAGCACGATGTCGCCAAAGTCGCTTCCACCAAGCAAGTCCATCTTCTCGGCACTATCTTTTTTGCTTACAACCGTTACTTTTTTCTCTTTTTTCTTTTTTCTAGCCAAATTTTCATCGCTAGCAGAGAACATACTCTTAAAATCGCTAATGTTGGTTACAGCCGCCTCAGCCTTTTTCTCCTCTTTTACCGGAGCTGGCGCCTCGAAATCTTTTTTCTTTTTGACTATCACAAGGCCACGTCTTTTTTGAGTCACATCAGCCAAACTCTCTTTTGGTTTTGGTGCTTCAGCTGGCTTTTGCTCAACCTTTACAGGCTCTTCTTTTTTAGGCTCGGCTTTAGGTTTTACCTCTGAAATTTGCACCTCTTTTTTAGGCTCTGCTTTTGCCTTTTCAGGTTTTGGCTCAGCCTTAGCAGCTGCCTTTTTAGGCTCGGCTTTAGTTTTTTCTTCTTTTTTAGCAGGCTCTTTTTCCGCCTCTTTTTTAGGCTCTTTTTTTGCCTTTGGCTCGCTCTTTTTCTTTTTAAATTTCTCTGGTATGACGCCACTTTGGACGTATTCATATATAGCCTCAGCCTCTTCAAGACTAACAGCGTTTGAGTGAGTTTTGACCTTTAGGCCTAGTTCTTGAGCTTTTTCGACTATCTCTTTACTTGGATAGCCAAGCTCATTTGCGATCTCTGAAATCCTAACATTGCTCATTTAAGAGTATCTCCTTTAACTTCGGTGCGTCAAGTCCGAGGGCACCTTTAGTTTGTTTATCAATTATTTTTTTTAAAATTTTGTCGTCTTTTTGCAAACAACCATCACATAGATAGAAACTGCGACCATTTCCTTTGCCGCACTCTAAATTCTTGCCTACCAAGCGGTATCTTTTTAGCAAGTTTTGAGAAAATTTGACTTTGCAAGCGACGCATGTCCTTACTGGATTATTTTTATTCATTATACCTTTTTAAACTTGTTTCTAGCTTTGCGTGATTTCGTATCCATCGTTATCAAATGAAAAAATTTCCACTCTAAAATCACTAAATTTACTCTTTAAAGCATCTTGTAAATTTTTAGCGTCATCTTTATATGCGATGTTTAAAAAGCTTGAGCCTGAGCCTGAAAGTGTGCTCATTAACGCGCCATTTTCATAAGCTACCTTTCGCACCTCAAAAAGCTCTTCTAAAGCGCTCATTCTGCGCTCTTCGTGCATCATATCTTCACTTGCTATCCTCAAAAGATCATACCTTTTTTCATAAAAACAAGATGTTAAAAATGCAGCGTGAGAGAGGTTATTTACGCACTCTTTCATAGTGTAGTTTTTTGGCAAAATTTGTCTTGATGATGCCGTACTCATCGGCTTATTTGGGATGACAACAACCGCTTTTATATCATCGCTTAAATTTATTTTATTTGCATAGACACTGCCATTTTTTACGATCGCGCTGATAAATCCGCCGTGAACTGCTGGCGAAATATTGTCCGGGTGGGTTTCATAGATGATAGCTTTATTTAAAACGACGCTTTTACTAGCCTTAAACCCAGCCATCTCGTAAGCTGAAGCGATAGCACCAACGATCACTGCAGAGCTACTGCCAAGTCCTCTTGAAAATGGGATATTGTTTTCAAAAACGACTCTAAAATTTTCATTTTTTCCAGTTAGCTCGAGAAAAATTTCATTGAAAATGCTTAGAAAAATGTTGTTTCTTTTTAAATTTACACTATCGCTTCCCTCGCCATTTATCGAGACCGAGCTAAATTTAGATGGTTCGATCTTTACGCTATTAAAAAGCTTTAAACTAAGTCCTAAAGCGTCAAAACCAGGTCCTAAATTTGCACTTGTGGCAGGGATTAAGATATTCAAATTTTCTCCTAAACAGCTTGGATGATATAATTTGGAAGTGTATCTGAATTTAGTTTTAATTCATCTAAATTTAAAGGCAACACAAATCTCACTGGCTCAACTTTTTCAAGTGAAATTTCGCCATTTTTCAAGACAAAGCTTAAATTTTTATTTGCCCTGATCGCTTGGCCGCCATTTAGACTAAAACCGCTAACTGCGTAAAATTCGCAGCCCTTTGCCAAAGAAAAAGTTTTTAAGATAACATAGGCCACCTTTAGCCCCATGAAACTACCTGGCGTGTTTGCGTAGATGATCTTTGTGATGTTAAATTTAGAGGATAAATTTTCTAGGATTTTTATCAGAGCTTCGCTGACATGCTCGTCAGTTGTGATCTCATCAAATTTTACGCCATCTTTATAGACTCCAACTAAAAGCGGAGTCGATAAAGAGACTACTAAAATTTCAATATTTTTTATGCAAATACCTTTTGATACTCTTTTAAAAGCTCGCCACTAAGCGTTGCGATCTCATAATTTTTCTCATCTACCATTAAAGCAAGCGTTAGTTTGTGATTTAGATCGTGGCTACCAGCAAATGCTGTATAATCCCCAAGTAGAGGTGCTCCAAGCAAGCTCAAATCGCCAACTGCGTCTAAAATTTTATGCCTTACAAACTCATTTTCAAATCTCAAACCCTCTGGGTTTAAAATATGCGTATCATCGATAGCCACGGCGTTATCAAGAGATGCACCAAGGGCTAAATTTTGAGCTTGCAAGCGCTGCAAATCTTTTAAAAAGCCAAAAGTTCTAGCACGAGCGATATTTTTTACAAATGAACTCTTGCTAAATTCAAAAAGATATCTTTGCTCGCCGATAACTGGGTGGTCAAATTTGATCGTATAGTCAAATTTTGGATTTCTCGAAGGCGAAGTTCGTACAAATTTTGACCCCTCGATCACCTCGACCTCGCGGCGAACAAGTATCACTTTTTTACCAGCGTCAAGATGCCTTATACCAGCTTCGTCAAGTAGCATACAAAAGCTTATCGCACTGCCGTCCATGACAGGAATTTCGTTTGCATCAACTGAAATTCTAATATTATCAATGCCGTATCCATTTACAGCTGCCATTAGGTGTTCTATCGTGCTAATAAAGCCCTTTTCGTTGCCAACGACGGTTGCCATTTGCGTATTTATAACGTTTTTAGGCTCAGCTTTAAAACTAATACCAAGATCTTCGCGGTGCAAAATAATGCCTGAATTTGCATCAAGAGGTTCTAGTATAAGTCTTATCGGCTCACCCTTGTGAAGCCCTATACCAACGGTCTCAACGCGTCTTGCGATAGTAGTTTGTTTCAAAAATTTTCCTTATATTTTTTTGTTCGCTTATGATAGCACTAAAAAATCAAATTTGCAAATTTAATTCTTATCTATCATCGCCTTTGCGGCATCTAAGACACTTGTCACATTGTCTTTTATCCACTTTTTATCCATCCATTGCTGAGGTCTTACCTCTTCGCCTTGGACCAAAATTCCAAAGTGAAGGTGATCTCCAAGTGCAAGGCCGCTCGTTCCTGTCGTGCCTATTTGATCGCCAGCAGCAACCATGTCACCCTCTTTTACTTTAGCACTTGAGCAGTGTCCGTAAAGTGAATAAAGTCCAAATCCATGATCTATCACAATGTTTAAGCCATAAATTCCATTCTCAGATGCTAGCACAACGCGACCTGCATTGCTAGCTATTATCGGAGCTGATGCCACGCTTGCAAAATCTATACCCATGTGCCATGACTCACTTACTTGCTCATTATTATATGTATAGAAGCGGTGGTCAGCAAAATCAGCCACTTTCTTGCCATTTCTAAGCGGGTAAAATGGAATTATATTAAAGCCGTTTGTGATGTCAGTATCGACGTTTGAGGTGAGTACTGTTATCTTCTCTTCATTTGAGTTTCTTAGAGTTTCATTGACAAATTTCATCTTATCAAGCCTTGAAAGAGCGTTTGGATCTTTCGCGTATTGATCTGTTAGATCAACGATCTTTCCGTCTAAAAATCTATCATTTAAAGCAATGGTTGAAGTTTTGTATTTTACATTTTCATAAAAATATCTCACGTGAGATTTGCTCTCATTGCCCGCAAAGTCTCTTGCGATGACCTCTGCGCTAAAGTTTTCAACCTGTACTGGCCAAGCAACAAGTACTGCATAAAAGCCCTCTTTGTAAAATGGCACAGCCTTAAATTTCTTACCAAAATTTGTCTGGACATAAACCTCTTTTAGCTGATTATCAGTCGCTCTAAAAACGACAACTGCGCTACCGCCTTTTGAGATAGAGTAAGACTGAGAAAGCACGTAAAGATCAGGCTTTGAGGTGTCGAGCACAACCTCAACTTTTTTGCTTGCTTTATTGCCAGTAAAAAAGCCCCATTTGCTAGTATCGACCGCTTCTATGCTCATTTCATAAGTGTCTTTTTGAGCAAAAAATCCAGTCTTTGGGAAGGTCAAATTTACATCAAGTTCGGTGCTTGGGTTTTGTATGATTTGATTTAGTAAATTTAGGTCATTTTTGCCGTCATTTATGCTAATGCGCACAAATTTTATGCCGCTGTCATCTTTAAATTTGATATTCATAGGCGAGCGAAGGTTCCAATAAACCTTATCAGCAACGCCGATAATTGGCTCGTTTCGCTCAAAGTCTTTCGACATCAAAGCATAACCAAAGCCACCAGCCAATATCAAAACAAGTAAAACCACAACAATGCCAAAACCACCTATTCCACGTCTATACATAATATTATTACCTTAAATTTTATTTGCGAAATTTTACATATAATCAATAAATTTTTAGTTAATTACAAAATTTCTCTTACAGCTCTAGCTTCGCTCATCCAGTCAAAAAGTTCATCCCATCGCTCATCTTTTATGAGATCTTTGCATAAATTTAGCTCTTTTTCAAACATATTTATCGCGGCAACGACATTGTTTTTATTTTGCTTAAAGATATCGCTCCACATAAATGGCGAACTCTTTGCAACACGTATCATACCCTTAAATGTCGGTCCGCCAAGTGCAACGATGTGCCTTTTATCCTCTTCTTTTAAGATCCCGCTAGCAAGCGAAAATGCAATAGCGTGAGGCAGATGCGAGATAAGACCCACGTGGTGATCGTGCTCTTTTGCGCTCATGAAAATGATCTTCATGCCAAGGCAAGAAAATAGCTCAACGCTTCTTTTTACGTGCTTTTCTGCACTCTCAGCAAAGTCGCAAACTATGACAGTAGCCCCTGTGTAAAGTGACTTAAAGGCAGCTTCTGGACCAGAGTACTCAGTACCTGCCATCGGGTGAGCTGGGATGAAATTTTTACGAATTTTTTCTGGCACGGCTTCTATTATCTTTTGCTTTGTCGAGCCAAAGTCGATGATCGTCGTATCTTCACTAATGTCAGTTAAATTTTGCACGATGCTTACGATAGCCTCAACTGGAACAGCCAAAAAGATGATGTCACACTTCTTTTTCATCTCATCAATGCTTAAAATTTCATGCACCAGTCCAAGCTCGAGTGCTTTTTTGCTGTGATTTTCATCTTTATCATATCCGCTGACACATGAGATCAATTTTTCATCTTTTAATGCAAGACCAAGCGAGCCACCCATAAGACCAAGTCCGATGATACCTATTTTCATAAAAAACCTTTAAAATTATAAAATTTAAATTTTTTAAAAATAAAATATGATATTATACGCACTTATACTAAAACTCTAGGTTAAATTTAATGAAAAAGAAATTATTTTTACTAGCACTAGCTTTAAGCGGTCTAAATGCACAGACAATTCAGTCTATAAATTTCAAAGGTTTAATTCACCTTTCACCTGAGGTGGCTAGCCAGATAATGGGGCTAAAAGTCGGTCAAGAGCTAACTCCAAAGCTTAGCGATAAGGCCATCACAAATTTATACAAGCAAAATTATTTTGATGATATCTACATAGAAGATACAGGTAGTGGTAATCTTTTAGTAAACGTAAAGGAGAAGCCAAGTGTTGCTAGAGTCGATCTAAAGGGAATTGTGACAAATGATAAAAGCGCGATCGAGTCGCTTATTAGCATAAAGCCGGGCAATATGTATGATGAGCTTACCATTGAAAAAACCAAAGAGAGAATTCGCCAGTATTACGAGTCAAAAGGCTATTTTGACACAGTTGTTGACGTAGAAAAACAGCCAGTTGCAGACAACGACAGCTCACTATTCATCACTTTAAACATAAACCGCGGCGAAAATATGATAATCAAAAAGGTAAATTTAGTCGGCGCAAAAGAATTTGACTATGACGATATCGAGCCAGTTGTTGCAAACAAAAGTAGAGAATTTATGGGCTGGCTTTGGGGTAGAAACGACGGAAAAGTTAAACTTTTTGAGCTTGAAAACGACCCAGCAAGAATTCAAGATAAGTACTTTCAAAAAGGCTACCTAGATGCGACTGTTTCGTCGCCTTATCTAAATTCATCATTTGATAACTACACAGCTGATCTTACTTACTACGTCCACGAGGGCGAGCCTTATAAGGTTTCAAATGTAACCATCACAGCGCCTGAAGAGCTAGAGCTTGACACTAAAAAGATCATAAACGACTTTAGACTTGAGGCTGGCGACACGATGAACTCAGCAAGACTTCGCCAAGATATGAAAAAGCTTGACGATATGGTCGCTGACAAGGGCTATGCCTTTGTAAAAGTCTATCCAAAGACTGATAAATTTGATGATAACAAAACGGTTGATATCGACTACGAAGTTGATCCAGGCGAAAAAGTATATATAAGAAATGTTCAAATTTCAGGCAATGACAGAACTGTTGACCGTGTCGTTAGACGTGAGCTATATCTAACTGAGGGAAATTTATATAGCAGAACTGACCTTCAAGACTCAAGAGATGCTCTAAAAAGAACGAGCTACTTTGACGAAGTCGAGATAGAAGAAGATCCAGTTGATAAAAATACAGTCGATCTAAAAGTAAAAGTAAAAGAGGCTTCAACTGGCTCAATAAGCGGTGGTATCGGTTATGGAAGTAGCGATGGTCTACTCTTGAACGCAGCAGTTGCTGACTCAAACATCTTTGGCTCTGGACTTCAAGGACAAATAAGCGTTGATAAGAGCGACAACGAGCTTTCTGGTCAGATAAGCCTTACAAATCCAAGAATTTTTGACTCAGAGTATAGCCTTGGCGGAACACTTTATGCAAACGACTACGACTGGACAACATATGAAGAGCGTAGCTACGGCTTTAGCACGACACTTGGTAGAAAACTAACTAGAAATTTAAGCGCCTCTATCACTTATAATATAGAGCAAAGCAAGATCAAGCTAAAAGATGACGAGCTAAGAGATATCAATGAACAAACTGGAAAAGAAATTTACAGACAAGGCAAGGCTATAAAAAGTGCTATAACTCCGGCTATATCTTATAACAGCACTGATGATTATTACTTGCCAAGACGCGGTATCATAGCTAGCACATCATTTGAGATAGCAGGGCTTGGCGGCGATATGGACTTTGTTAAAAACCGCACAAATTTCAACTACTATCTAGGTCTTAGAGAGTACATCGACTACGACCTTATCTTAAGATACAAAGCAAGTTTTGGTAAAATTTGGGAGAGAGGATATACTCCGATCAACGAAAGGCTCTACCTTGGCGGTATCAGAAGCTTGCGTGGCTACGAGAGCAGAACAGTATCTCCAAAGGTAAAATATCATGGCGACTACTACGAATACGGCGGCGAGACTTCATTTAACAACTCAGTTGAGATGAGCTTCCCTATAATAGACCGTGTAAAAATGCGTGGCGTTGTCTTCTATGACTACGGTATGATCGGCGAAGCAAGCCTAAATGAGATAAAAAGATCATCAGTTGGTACAGGTATCGAGTGGATAACTCCGATCGGACCGCTTCAACTAATATTTGCAAAAGCTATCAAACCAAAAGAGGGTGATGATACAAATACATTTGAATTTACTATCGGAAGACGCTTCTAAAACTAAAATAAAGGGGCTATTTTTGCCCCTTTCTAACACCTTCTACACACAACTTTAAACCATATAAGAAAAAGCAAGGCAAACATTAGATATAATCCCACAATTTTTCATAATAAGTGGGTAAAAATATGAATTTCTCAGATATTTTTTCAAAGATAAGAAAAGCTCAGCCTCGTCCAGAAGAAGCGCCTACACACTGGGTAAAATGCGACAACTGCCACTCACTGATGTATTACAAAGAAGTTGAAGCTTGTTTTAATGTATGCCCAAAATGCGGCTACCATATGAGACTAAAGGCTGACGAGCGCATAAATTTGATCTGTGATGAAGGTAGCTTTGTAGAATTTGATGCAAATTTAAAACCAGTCGATCCATTAAATTTTGTCGATAAAAAATCATATAAAAAGAGAATTTCAGAAAACAAAGATAAAACAGGCCGTACAAGCTCGGTGATATGCGGCGAGGGCAAATGCGAAGGGCAAGAAATTCAGCTAGTTGTATTTGACTTTGGCTTTATGGGCGGCTCGCTCGCCTCAGTCGAAGGCGAAAAGATCGTAAGAGCTATAAAAAGAGCGATCGCAAAGCACCAAGCCTTAGTTATAGTGAGTGCATCTGGTGGCGCTAGAATGCAAGAGAGCACATTTTCTTTGATGCAGATGTCAAAGACTTCAGCGGCCCTAAAACTACTTGACGAAGCCAAACTCCCGTACATATCAGTGCTTACTGACCCCACAATGGGCGGCGTTAGCGCGTCTTTTGCGTGGCTTGGTGATCTCATCATTGCAGAACCTGGCGCACTTATAGGCTTTGCTGGCCAAAGAGTCATCAAACAAACCATAGGCGCTGACCTGCCAGAGGGCTTTCAAAGGGCTGAGTTTTTACTAGAACACGGCCTTATCGATGATATCGTGCCAAGAAATGAGCATAAAAAATATATCAGCGACATGGTCAAATTTCTCACAAGCAACAAAACAGCCGTTAAAAACGAGACGCCAAGCGAGAGCGAAAATGGCTTTGAGCTAAAGATAAAGACCAAAGGGTAAATTTGGAAATTTCGGTCTTTAGCATTCAAAAATCATCACGAGATAATTTTGAAAACGAGATACAAGAATATATAAAAATGAGTGCAAAATTTGCCAAAATAAATGTAACAGCAATAGGATGGATAATATATGGTTCTCCACTCTTCCTTCGCTGACCTTCATGCAAAGTGTTAGCAATTTCAAATGCCTTAACCACAAGTGGCGAATTGTACTTGTGGTTAAGACTTTCAAGCTTAGCTATAAATTCTTCAGTTGTCATAAC
>NZ_CALACG010000294.1 GCF_937890585.1 uncultured Campylobacter sp. | reverse complement strand
AGTTTCTGGAGTCATATTAAGTATTGATGAAATTTTTGTATGCTTTAACTCATTAAAAAGATCTTCATGATCTAAAATAAACCTAGCTACCTTCTCTTCAGAGCTTAAGATGAGCTCTTGATGAAGTAAATTCGTTGTTATTCTTATCTTTTGAGCCATTGATTTTAGAAATTTCATGCAAATTTCTGGCTTTGTTAAAAATTGTGCTTCAAATTTTTCATAATTTATCTTTAAAACTTCACCAGAGATAGTAAAAATGGCGCTTGCAGGATAAGGGATATTTTCAAAATTTACGACTTCAGCTACAAAATTCATAGGTGCAAGCTGATGGATAAAAATTTCCTTGCCATTTGCCGTAGTTTTATAAAGCTTAACTGAGCCAGTTATCAAAAACGTAAGCCACTTTGGCTCCTCGCCCTCTATAAATAAAAACTCGCCTTTTTTGTATTTTTTAACAACGCTTATTGTTTCAAGTTTAGCTAGGTCATCGGCGCTTAGACCTTGAAAAAATGGGATTTGTTCTATCATATTTCACTCGCTTTTAAAATGAAAAAGCATTTTAGCATAAAAAATAGGACAAAATTTAACGGATTTCAAAGGGAGCTTTCTCCCTTTGATTTAAGAATTTATTTTTTAAGAAGATCTCTGATCTCAGTTAGAAGTGCTATATCGGCTGGAGTTTCAGGCTCTGCAGGAGCTGCCTCTTCTTCTTTTGGTAGTTTATTTTTAAGTGTATTTAAAGCTTTGATGACGCAAAAAATACAAAACGCAATGATTAAGAAATCAACCATTGTTTGTATAAATGAGCCATAGTTTATCGTAACAGCTGGCGCGCCTTCTACTGCTTCTTTTAGTGTTAGCTTAAGATCAGTGAAATTTACACCGCCTGTTATAGCGCCAACTACTGGCATGATAATATCGCCAACTAGTGATGAGACAATCTTTCCAAATGCCCCACCGATAACAACACCAACTGCCATATCTATGACATTTCCGCGCATCGCAAATTCTTTAAATTCGCTTATAAAACTCATTGCTTTCTCCTATAAATAGTTAAATTTTCGTGCGGATTTTATAAAAACTATGCTTTGCTTAGCCTAAAAATTTAAAATTACATAACTTTAAATTTATCAAGCTAGTGTTATAATCCAAACTTCAAATTTAACGTAAGGAATGAGCTTATGTATCGTTTTGCACCCTCTCCAACAGGAGATATGCACATAGGAAATTTGCGTGCTGCTATTTTCAACTATATTTGTTCTTTGCAAGATAAAAGTGGCTTTATTTTACGCATAGAAGATACCGACAAAGAGCGAAATATCGAGGGAAAAGAGAAAGATATCTTAGAAATTTTGAGCAAATTTGGCATAAAACCAGAGCAAATTTACATCCAAAGTGAAAATTTAAAATTCCACAGACAGCTTGCATCAAAGCTTCTCATCGATAAAAAGGCCTTTGCTTGCTTTTGCACCGAAGAAGAGCTCGAAGCAAAAAAACAAAAAGCAAAAGAGCAAGGCGTGGCATATAGATATGACGGCACCTGCGAGAGGCTAAGCGATGCTGAAGTTTTAAACTGCGAAAAGCCTTTTGTCATCCGCATGAAAAAACCAACACGCACGATGAGTTTTACAGATGCGATCAAAGGCGAGCTAAGCTTCGAGCCAGACGCTGTTGATAGCTTTGTCATCATGAGAGCAGACAAAACCCCAACTTATAACTTCGCCTGCGCGGTTGATGATATGCTTGAGGGCGTGACCTTTGTCATACGCGGCGAGGATCACGTGAGCAACACACCAAAGCAAGACCTCATACGCGAGGGACTTGGCTACACCGGCAAGATGAACTACGCGCATTTGCCTATCCTTTTAAATATAGAGGGCAAAAAAATGAGCAAACGCGAGAACGAATCAAGCGTAAAATGGCTCTTTGAGCAGGGATTTTTACCTGAGGCGATCGCAAACTATCTAATACTTCTTGGCAACAAAACTCCAACTGAAATTTTTACTATAGAAGAGGCAGTGAAATGGTTTGATATAACCAAAATTTCACGCTCACCTGCTAGATTTGACGTGAAAAAGCTTGAGCAGATAAATAGAGAGCACATCAAACTTGCCTCAAAAGAGCGCATAAAAGAGATCTTTGGCGTGGATGAGAGCAAGGTTGAGCTAGTTAAATTTTACACTCAAGAAAGCTCTCTTGTGCCTGAGATAAAGGCAAAAGTTGAGGCTATATACTCGCCAAAAATAGCTCCAGATGAGTACAAAAACGAATTTGAGATCATAAAAGAAGCAGCTCGTAATTTAAAAGCGTGCGAGAGCTTTGATGAGTTTAAAAAAGAGCTTATGAGCGCTACAAATTTAAAAGGTAAAAACTTTTTCATGCCACTACGTGCGCTTCTTACAAACGACCTTCATGGCCCTGAGTTAAGCGAGCTCTATCCGCTCATCAAAGATGATCTAGGCAAAATTTTAATCTAGGAGCAAAAATGATACTTTCCACCCTATTTTCAGCGATTGCGAACATTTTGCACCTTATCATCACGGTCTATACGTGGATCGTTATCGCAGCAGCTCTCATTAGCTGGGTCAAGCCTGATCCTAGCTCACCAGTCGTGCAGCTGCTTTATAGGCTGACTGATCCTGTTTATAGCTTCATTAGACGCTATATAAAAACAGAATTTAACGGCATCGACTTTGCCCCGCTCATCGTGCTTTTGGCACTTCAATTTTTAAGTCAATTTCTTATAAGGCTTTTGTTTGTTTTTGCTGCGTCACTTTAGTATCCTCTCTCTGGCCTGCGTTGCTCTTTTAGCTAAAATTTACACCTACGAGGAGCTAAAAAACGAGCCAAAAAGCCTTGCAAAAGACTACTACATAAACCGCCTTATAAACGAGGGCAGCTACACAAAAGAGCAGATAGCTGAGCTTTCACGCGACGTTTTTAGAAAAAGTGGCTTAGTTCAAAAATCAATCAACAAAATTTTACCTCCAAAAGCAGCTCCTAGCAAATGTCCTGGCATAAACGCAAGCAACATCACAAGTGCTAGCTTGGCTTGCCAAAATTTACTAACAACGATGAGCTTTTCTCTAAAGCTTGATAGCAAAACTCGTGAAATTTTAGCGGCAAATCTTGCAAGCACAAATCCAGAAAAAGCTAGGATTTTACGCACTTTAAACGAGGCAAATCCTGCTCTTAGCTTTGCAAGCGCAAACGATACAAAGAGCTTTTTAGAGCTTTTTAACGCTTCAAACCCACAAAGTAAAAATGCCATTTTTAGCGCAAGCTTTGAAGCAAATTTTATGAACAAGCTCTACATGCAAAAGGGCTTTACAAATTTATTAAACGATGTCGTGTTTAATAAAAAATATGAAAGCTTTAGAAGAAATTTACTTAACATAGATCCAGCTGTCACTGAAAAAAGCGACGCATTTACACTTGGGCTAAACGCTATCTTACTTGGTCAAAATGACATTGCATTTAGTTTTTTCACAAGAGCTAAAAACACCTTTGATAGGGCTTGGCAAAGGGATAATGCCACATTTTGGCAGTATGAACTAAGCGGCAATGAGAGTTTTTTAAAAGAGCTAAGTGCCAGCAAAGATGCAAACATCTACTCGCTTTACGCAAGAGATTTGGTCGGTGGCGAGCCACTTGAGGTGATCGTGCCAAGACCTAGCAAGCAAAATATCGAAAATTTTGATGTGAGCGATCCATTTTTGTGGAACAAAACCGCTGCCCTTGCAAAGGATATGAATGCCACACAAGCAAGCGAATTTGCGATGAAATTTTACACAAACGAGAGCATCGGCGCATACGCATACTTCATGCAAAAGGCGCACGGCTGGGAGAAGCAGTACTTTTTGATGCCAAGCTCACCAGAGCTTGAGGGCATCAGCACTGAGCGAAAGTCGATTATCTACGCACTTGCTAGGCAAGAGAGCCTCTTTATCCCAAGTGTCGTTTCTACCTCATACGCCCTTGGTATGATGCAGTTTATGCCATTTCTTGCAAATGCGATCGGCAAAAAAGAGCTAAAAATTCCAAATTTTGACCAAGACGATCTTTTTAAAACCGATGTCGCCTTTAAATTTGCAAATCACCACCTAAACTACCTTGATAAATTTCTTTACCATCCGCTCTTTACAGCCTACGCGTATAACGGCGGTATCGGCTTTACCAAAAAAGTCATCACAAGAGATGATATGTTTAAAGAAGGTAAATTTGAGCCATTTTTATCGATCGAGCTAGTCCCAGTGGCTGAGACTAGAAACTACGGCAAGAAGGTGCTTGCAAACTACGTGATCTATATGGCGCTTAATGGTTCCAGTATAAAGATTTCGCAACTTTTCGAAAATTTAACAAAACCAGCTTTGACTGATAAATTTCGAAACTAAGCGCGAGATCGTCACTTTGCTTACTTGGTGCGGTCACTTCGTAATAGACCGCCCAAGGCATTGAAAATCCAGCAAATTTAAGCATCTCGTCACTTTCATCAAGCAGCCTTGCATTTGTGGCATTTGAGTCGCCATTTACCTTTATATTGCTCAAATTTTGCGCATGCTCTTTTGGGTTTATGGCTACTAAAAAGTGCTCTTTGCTCTCGTCTAAATTTGAGTTATATATTGGATTTAAATAGGTTGCGATTATGAGCGTTCTATCGGTGCCATCTATGATCTCGCTCTTGCTTGTGTAGGCTAAAAGCTCATTTTTTAGTGGCTCATGCACGATCACTTTTTGATCAGCGCAACCAAATATCATCAAAATAAATGCAAAAAATAGTGTAAATTTTCTCATAAAAATCTCTTAAAAGGTTAAATTTTCTCGCATTTTAGCATTTTATTTTTTAAATTTCACTCATAAATTTTAAAGCCAATATGAGCTATAATCGCAAGAAATTTTAACGAAAAAGGCTCTTATGAAAAGACTTGCCATTGCTTTTTCTGGCCCTTCAAATAGCGGAAAAACGACGCTTATCTTAAAAGTCGCAAAAAAATTTATAGATGATGGGCTAAAGGTCGTTGTGGTCAAGCACGACCCAGGCGACAAGGCCAAATTTGACGTTGAAGGCAAGGATAGCTTTAAATTTTCTGAGGCAGGAGCTGACGTAGTCGTGATGAGTCCGACTAGAACGACTTACTTTTCGCAAAGCTCGCAAGGCATAGACGAGGTCATAAGGATGATCGGCGAGTTTGACATGCTCTTAGTCGAGGGGCTAAAGACGCTACCACTGCCAAGACTAAGCGTCTTTAGAGGTGAGATCGATGAAGCTTATCTTAGCTTTTCAGATGCGATCACCACTTATAAAGAGCAGATCCCCTACGAGATCACAAATCTAAATTTAGACGATATAGACGCCATTTGTGCGTGGATAATCAAAAATGCAAAGGCTGTATAATGCAAGAACTAAACCAAATTTTTAACACTATTAAAGATATCGCAAAAGAGATAAGCGAGGTCATAAAATACGCCGATCTTGGCTACACAACTCACGAAAACGCAACTGGCGACACCCAGCTAAAGCTTGACGTCAAAAGCGACGAAATCATCACGGCTAAATTTAAGCAGCTTTCATGCGTAAAAGCGCTAATTAGCGAAGAGAAAGAGGACGAGCTTGAGATAAATAAAAATGCTAAATTTATCATCGCTTACGATCCACTCGATGGCTCAAGCTTAGTTGATGTAAATTTCGCTGTTGGCTCGATCTTTGGCATCTACGAAAACGAGGTAAAACCAGAAAATTTAATAGCCGCAGCTTACAGCATATATGGTCCAAGACTTGAGCTAGTGATTGCTGAGAAAAAGGGCGCTTTGCCTAAATTTTATAGGCTTGGCAAAGATGGCGAGTTTAAATTTGTAAAAGAGCTTGAGCTAAAAGAAAAAGGCAAGCTAAACGCCACGGGAGCTACGCAAAAAGGCTGGAGCCAAACGCATAGAAATTTTATAAACGAGCTATTTAACCAGGGCTACAGACTAAGATACTCAGGCGCTATGGTGAGCGACTTGCACCAAATTTTACTAAAAGGCGGCGGTCTTTTTAGCTACCCAGCAACGAGCGATCATCCAAATGGCAAGCTAAGGGTTGTCTTTGAAGTATTGCCATTTGCCTTTATATATGAAAACGCAAAGGGCGCAACCTCAAACGGCAAAAATCAAACACTTTTTGATATAAAAATAGAAAAAATTCACCAAACTACGCCATGCTTCTTTGGCTCACGTGATGAAATTTCTCTTTTGCATAAATTTTACGAGCAAAAATAATGCAAGAAGCACAAGCAAACGAGCCACTTGACGCATTTGAGCTAGCCCTAAAACAAAAGGCAAAAATCATGCAAGAGTGTCAAGAGCAAAAAGGGCGCAAAAGCTGTTTTAACTGCGAGGCATTTTTTGACTGTGAGACGAGGATAGAGTATGTAAATAGCTGCTACAACTCGATGTCAAAAGGCAACACCGGCAGTGACGGCGGATTTGATTTTTAAATTTAAAGGAAAAATATGAAAGAAAAAGCTTATATAACCACTCCGATTTATTACGTAAATGACGTGCCACACATCGGCCACGCCTACACGACTATCATCGCTGATACGCTAGCTAGATTTAACCGCTTGCAAGGCAAAGAGACCTACTTTATGACTGGCACAGACGAGCATGGTCAAAAGATCGAGCAAGCAGCTCGCGCTAGAGGCAAGACGCCAAAAGAGTACGCGGACGAGATCAGTGCGAAATTTAGATCGCTTTGGGATGAATTTGAGATAAGCTACGACCATTTTATAAGGACAACCGACGAAGAACACAAGCAGACCGTGCAAAATGTCTTTGAAAAGATGCAAGCAAACGGCGATATCTACAAGGGCGAGTACGAGGGCTTTTACTGCGTTAGCTGCGAGACATTTTTTAACCAAAGAGATCTACTTGAGGACAACCGCTGTCCAGACTGCGGCCGCGTGACATCTTTAGTCAAAGAAGAGAGCTACTTTTTCAAACTTTCAAAATATGAAGATGCACTTTTAAAATGGTATGAAAACGACGAACTTTGCGTCATCCCAAAGGGCAAGAAAAATGAGGTCGTAAGCTTTGTAAAAGGCGGACTAAAAGATCTCTCTGTGACAAGAACGAGCTTTGACTGGGGTATAAAGCTACCAAAGAGCGCAAATGACGACAAGCACGTTATGTATGTCTGGCTTGACGCGCTCATAAACTACCTAACAACACTAGGATACTCAAGAGATAACGCCAGAATGGACTTTTGGCCGCATACGACACACATCGTTGGCAAAGACATTTTGCGTTTTCACGCAGTTTATTGGCCGGCATTTTTGATGAGCCTTGGCTTGCCACTGCCAAAACACGTCGCAGCGCACGGCTGGTGGACGATAGATGGCGAAAAGATGAGCAAAAGCAAGGGCAACGTCATAAACCCAAGAGAGGTCGCAAACGCTTATGGACTTGAAAATTTCAGATACTTTTTGCTTAGAGAGGTGCCTTTTGGACAAGATGGCGACTACAGCCAAAAAGCCTTGATCGAGCGCATAAACTCAGAGCTTGGCAACGGACTTGGCAATCTGCTAAGCCGAATTGTGGGCATGAGCGCAAAGTATAGCGACTACAAGATCGACTCAAAAGATGTGATCAAATTTCATAAAGCCGAGCTTGATGAGGCGAAGGGCTATCTTGATGAGGCTATTAAAAATTTAGAAAATTTAGCTACAAACCGCTATTTAGAGGATCTTTGGAAGGTTGTAACTCTGGCAAACGCAGCCGTTGCGAAGTATGAGCCATGGTCGCTTGTGAAAGCTGGCAAAAGTGACGAGGCAAACGCACTTGTGGCGCTTTGCGCAAATTTACTTGCTAAAGTTGCCATTTTGCTTAGCCCAGCTATGCCAAAAACTTGCGCTAAGATAGCTGATACGCTTGGCTTTAGCATAGATACGGCTTCTTATGAGAGCCTTGTCTTAAAAAATGAAATTTCAAATTTTACCGCAAAAGCTACTGAGCCACTCTTCCCAAGGATAGAAAAAGAGCTAATGGGCGAGGCTAGCAAGCCAAAAGAAGAAGCAAAAGTAGAGGCAAAAGCTGAGCCAAAAGAGGAGAAAAAAGAAGAAGGTATTATTAGCATCGATGACTTTGCCAAAATTGTGATAAAAGTAGGCGAAGTGCTCGAGTGCGAGAGGGTTGAGGGTAGCGAGAAACTGCTTAAATTTAAGATAGATCTTGGCGAGGAGCAGCCACGTCAAATTTTATCTGGCATCGCCAAATACTACGAGCCTAGCTCGCTTGTGGGCAAGCAAGTTTGCGTTTTAGCAAATTTAAAAGAGCGAACGATGATGAAAAAATATGTCTCGCAAGGCATGATCCTAAGCGCATCAGACGGCTCACTAACGCTTCTTGGCACGCAGGGCAAGGTCAAAAACGGCGCGATCGTTGGCTAAATGACTATAGAAAATTTAACCCATATAATAAATGGGCAAATTTTAAACAACCCAAGCATCTCAAGCGTGACTAGCTTCGCGTTTGAGGCTAAAAATATAAAACGAGGCTACGCTCTCATCGCCACACAAAGCGATCAGATCGCACCTGCGATAAAGCAAGGTGCCTACGCTATCATTAGTGAAGAGGATATCACACCAAGCGACGAGGAGATAGCCTTTATCAAGGTAGCAAGCCTGCAAACGGCTATCATCAAACTCATGCGCTTTGAAGCGATCCACAAAAATATCAAATTTTGCGCGGTTAATCCCTTCATAAAAGCGCTTTTAGAAAAGTCGCACCTTGAAAAAAACGCCCACGTCATACCTGAAAATTTAAACGAGCTTTTTTATAAAATTTTCCATGCAAATTTGTTTGACACATTTTTTAGCGACGATACGAGGATACTTCAAAGGCTCTCACTTCTTTACGAGACGGCCTGGACTGATACAAATATAAGCGTGCTAAATCCAAGCTCGATCTTTTTTACAACGCTCATTTACGATGACAAATACTATCAAAATTTATCCATTCCAAGGGTTTTTGCTGGGATGTTTTGCGGACTTCTTGGCTATCTTAAAAAAAATAATATCGGCTTTAAAGTGACAGAGAGCAGAATTTCATCACACTTTGACCCAGTCTTTATCGACAAAGACTTTAAGCCAGTTGGTTTTGGAAGTAGTTTTAGAGCTGTGATAGCTGAAGAAGACGAAGAGCTATTTTTGACTGAAAGCATATTTCTAAGGCGAAATTTCAGCGAAAGCGAGCTTAAATTTTGCCTGCCAAAAGATAGCACGCTAAAGGTTGAAAACGCCATTTTTTATGAAAATTTAGAGGAGATAAAAGAGCTGCAAAATTTCGTCTATGCCCTTGTGCTTTGCAAAAAAGAGGATCTACTTGATAGCTTAAGTCAAAGCAAAGAGCAAAGCGGACTCTTTTAAATTTAGAGCCAGAGCCTAAGCCCTGGCAGTTTTTACTCACCCAAAAAATATTTTAGATCAGCTTGAGCGTCGCCGCTAATTGGTCTAACGTTAAATTTATCCACTAAGAAATTTATAATCTCTTCATTGAAAAATTTAGGCAAGCTAGGTCCTACGTTGATATTTTTGATACCAAGGCTAAATAGCGCTAGCAAGATGATGACCGCTTTTTGCTCCATCCACATTAGCACGATAGAAACTGGTAGGTCATTTACTGCGATACCTGTTGCCTCACTTAGAGCTAGGGCGATCTTAACTGCGCCGTTGCTGTCGTTGCACTGGCCAAGGTCGATGTAGCGTGGTAGCTCGGTGCCTGGGACGTTGCCAAAGTCGATGTCGTTAAATCTAAATTTACCACAGCTTGAAGTAAGTATGACGCAGTCTTTTGGAAGGCTAGCAGCTAGCTCTCTATAGTACTCACGTCCCTTGCCAGGTGCGTCACAGCCGGCGATCACGAAAAATCTGCGGATCTTGCCAGTGTTTATCGCATCTAAAATTTGTGGGGCTAAAGTTAGGATAGTCTTGTAGTGGCCGCCAGTTACTAGGCTCTCGTCGCTATCAAAGCCGCTAACGTCGCCGCAAGCTAGTGCGCACTCGATAAGTGGTGTGAAGTCGTCGTTTTCGATGTGTTTTACGCCGTTTGTGCCTGCGATCGAGTAGCCAAATAGTCTGTCAGCGTATGTGCAGTTTGAGCGTAGTGGCACGATGCAGTTTGTTGTCATTAGTATCGCGCCTTTAAATTCGTTAAATAGCTTAGTTTGGTCAAACCACGCCTTGCCGACGTTGCCTTTTAGGTGGCTGTACTTGCGTAGTTCTGGGTATCCGTGAGCTGGAAGCATCTCTGAGTGAGTGTAGATGTTGATGCCTTTATCTTTTGTCGCCTCAAGTAGCGCTTTTAGAGCGTGCAGGTTGTGGCCGCTTACTAAGATCGCCTTGCCCTCGACCTTGTTTTGGCTCACTCTAACTGGTGTTGGGATACCAAATTTAGCCGTGTGAGCCTCGCTTAGTAGGTTCATCACCTCAACGCCAGCACCGCCTACTTCAAGAAGCTGCTTAATGTGCTCATCGAAGTTGAAATTTGAGTTTGTAAGCGTAAAATAAAGTGTATCAGCCATAACGCGATCAACGTTGCTAGTATCAGCACCAAGCTCGTGTGCGTGGTGGCGGTATGCGCTAAGGCCTTTTAAGCCAAAAACCATCGTATCTTGCAAAAGCGCTAGCGTGTCACTCTTACCACAGGTGCCCATAGGCTGGCCCTTTGCACCGCATCCATCCTCAGCGCTCATCTCGCACTGATGGCAAAACATCTTCATATCTTTCATCGTCTCTCCTTGTAAATTTAAAAATTTAAGCGGATTTTATCCTAGGTGGCTAGCCATTTTGGTTGATAGCAGTCAAGAAAAGTTAAATTTAAATTTTAGTTGTTAAATTTAAGGTTTTATGATTATGGATATCAAAATTTAGAATAGCCTTTTAAAGAAAATGGCTACCAGATCGTAAAAGACAAAAGCCTAATCGATGAAAACACGCTTACCGCAAGCGCTAAGATAGATAAATTTTGGTCTTATATAGCTCTTGGTTTTAGCAAGGTTGGGCTAAATATGGATATAGACACACTTTTAAGCGTCAAAGACAAAGAGATAAAGACCGATCTAAAACGCTCTGAGTTTTATTTTCTGGTGACAAATGACGACTTTTCAAACATCATAAAAACATCTCTAAAAGAGTATAAAGAGAAACTTGCAAAACAGATAAGCGAGCTAAATTTGGAGTAAATTTTAGGCTAGCTGCTAAATTTATAGTAGCTAGCTTTTAAATTTCAAGGCAAATTTCACTTTTTATAAGGGATTTTATCAACGGCGTTTGCCTTTTTAAAGCCATTTAGCCTTAGCCTGCAGCTATCACAAAGCCCGCACGCCTCATCCTCACTCTCGTAGCAGCTCCATGTAAGCTCTATTGGCGAATTAAGCTCAAGTGACTTTGCCACAATGTCAGCCTTGCTTAAATTTACAAGTGGCGTGATGATCTCGCAAGAAAAATCAGCCGAAGTGCCTAAATTTATCGCCTCATTTATGCTTTTTATAAAGCTCTCTTTGCAGTCAGGATACCCCGAGCTATCCTCCTCGACCACGCCTATATAGATCGCCTGCGCCCCCTCTTTTTCGGCAAGCGCGGCAGCGATAGAGATAAATACGCCATTTCTAAACGGCACGTAGGTGTTTGGCACCTCCTTGCTAACGCCATCTTTTCTTATCTGCATGCTAGTATCGGTTAGCGAATTTCCACCTATTTGAGCGATGAAGCCAACATCAAGGTTTATCTTTTTAACCACACCCAGTCGCTCGCAGATCTCGTCAAACGCGCGCTTTTCCCGATTCATAGTCCTTTGGTTATAGTCAAAATGAAGTGCGACCACATCATACCCAGCCCTCTTTGCTATCACAGCGCAAAGCGTGCTATCCATGCCGCCACTCATTATACAAACTGCTTTTTTCATATTTTGCCTTTTAAATTTGCTAAAATTATACAAAAATTTACTAAGGACAAGCCAAAAATGATACTTTGCGAAGAGAGTTATCCAGAAATTTTAGATCAAATTTGCTCATATCTAACGCCCGGTGAAGTTGAGCTTCTATTTATCAATAAAGATGAGATGAGAGAACTAAACAGATCTGAGCGTGGCATAGACAAAACAACTGACGTCTTAAGCTTCCCCCTTGAGCTTGTCATACACGCCCCACTTGGCTCAATCGTCATAAACAAAGATATGGTAAAAGAAAAAGCAGCCGAGCTAAATCACAGCGAATATGCTGAAACTGCGCTACTTTTCACACATGGCTTGCTGCATATCTTAGGCTTCGATCACGAAAAAGATGATGGGCAAATGAGAGAAAAAGAGTGCGAAGTGATAGCTAAATTTAACTTGCCAAAGAGCCTAATCGTAAGAAGCGAAGATGTTAGGCTCATTGATCTTATAAATAAAAAGGGCTGATAAAGCCCCTACATTAAAGAGCCTCTTTTTTTGTCTCTAAATTTTCAACTTTTGGCGCAAAAGCCTTGTTTATCTTTCTTATCCAGATAACAAGCGAGATAAATAAGATGAAGTAAAGCACGTAGCTAGCAATAGGCCAGCTGGTGTTTGTGCCGCTATCTTTTATCGAGATCGCGTTTCTAAACTCGTTTAGCATAGAAATTCTATATCCATAGTATTTGATAGTGACGTTTCTATCGCTATTTGTAAAGCCTTGAGCCTTTGCTTGGATGTCGGCTGAGTTAAATTTAAAATAAAATGGAAAGCCCCACGCCGTATCTTCGTTTCTATAAGCCATCACCTTTTGGTCATTTTGCGCATCTTTTGCGTAGATAAAATAGACATCTCTAACAGG
Organism: uncultured Campylobacter sp.; assembly: GCF_937890585.1. GTDB lineage: Bacteria > Campylobacterota > Campylobacteria > Campylobacterales > Campylobacteraceae > Campylobacter_A. The sequence goes on along the minus strand of NZ_CALACG010000294.1, from coordinate 5,994 downwards.
CCCGTCGGCTGGGTTTTTAGCGTCTATGATGCCATCTTTGTCCATGCGTTTTACGTCGCCGCCAGTTATCTGCACGCTTGCGTAGTGCGGAAATGAAAAATCAACCAAAAACGCCAAAAATAGGTGCAAAAGCACAACAAATGTAACGCAAATTCTCTTTAAAAATGTCATCATTTCTATCCTTTAAATTTGCGCTATTTTATGAAAAGATAGCTTAAACAAAGGGGCAAAGCGCCCCTATAAATTTAAGCCTTTTTATTAAGCATAAATTTTAAAAGCTGAGCAAAGAAGCAGATGCCGCCGATTATCAAGATCGTATCGCCAAGCATCCTTAGCCATCTTAAATTTTGCAAGTGTGACTGCTGTAAAAGCTCAGCACTTCTAGCATACCACATACCTTGATCTAGACTTGCAAATGCCTGATAGATGCCTATTGGTAGAAGTGAAAGCACGATCATTAGCATAAGTCCTGCATTTAGCCCCCAAAAGCCAACTTTCATCAAATTTTCATCAAATTCTTGCCCTTTAAATAGATAAGTAGCCACAAGCCAAACAAAGCCAAGTGCCAAAAATCCATAAACGCCAAATAGCGCTGCGTGTCCATGAACTGGCGTTGTATTTAGCCCTTGGATGTAAAATAGCGAGATCGGAGGATTTATCAAAAATCCAAAGACACCAGCACCTAGCATATTCCAAAAGGCAACTGCGATGAAGCAGTAAAGTGGCCACTTAAGCGTTTTAGCCCAGCTTTGAGCAAACTGGAGTTTGTAGTGCTCATACGCCTCAGCTCCAAGCAAGACCAAAGGCACGACCTCAAGCGCTGAAAAGCTTGCACCAACAGCCATTATAGGCGTTGTAGTGCCTGCAAAGTAGAGGTGATGGAAGGTGCCTGGGATCCCACCTACCATAAAGAGTGACGCACTTGCAAGCGTTGAAAATGTCGCAAATCTTTTTGAGACAAGGCCCAAAGAAACAAAGACAAAGGCAAGTGAGGCTGTCGCAAATACCTCAAAAAAGCCCTCAACCCAAAGGTGTACAACCCACCAGCGCCAGTACTCCATCACTGGAAGCGGACTTCTTTGACCATAAAATAGCCCTGCTCCGTAAAACAAACCAACCGCAACCGCCGACATAGCAAAGATAGCAAGTAAATTTTTATCGCCTTTGTTTTTAAACCCGCCTGCAAATCCACGAAGAAGTAGAAGCATCCAGATGACAAGACCGACAAACAAAATGATCTGCCAAACTCGTCCAAGATCGATATATTCATATCCTTGATGTCCAAGCCAGAAGCTTAAATTTATAGGCATGATGTTTGCGATAGCTAAATATTCACCCACAAAACTGCCAACTACAAGGAAAAGTAGCGCGTAAAAGAGCAGATCAACGCCAAGCTTTTGAAATTTTGGATCCTTGCCGCCATTTATGATAGGGGCTAAAAATAGTCCAGCTGCTAAAAATCCGGTCGCTATCCAGAAGATACTAGCTTGTATATGCCACGTTCTAGCAAGCGAATAAGGAATGTAGGCTGATAAATTTATGCCATAAAATTCTTGTCCTTCGACTGTGTAGTGAGCTGTAAAGCCGCCTATTAAAATTTGAAACGCAAATAGCGCCAGCGTGACAAAGAGATACTTTTTAAGCGCCTTTTGTGATGGTGTTAAATTTAGCTTTTTAAGTGGATCTTCGCTAATTGGCTCAAGCTTTTCATCATCTTTTTTGCCGTAAAATGAGCTAAACCAAACAAGAAGTCCAATGCCAGTTAGAAGTATCACGACGCTTGCAATCGACCAAAAGACATTCTCACTTGTTGGCACGTTATCGATTAGTGGTTCGTGCGGCCAGTTGTTTGTATAGGTTGCCTCGCTACCAGGTCTGTTTGTCGCTGTTGCCCAGGCTGACCAGAAGAAGAAGTTGTTTAGATCGGCTCTGTCGCTAGCACCTGGGAGTGTGTTTTCTTTCATCGCATAAGCTTCTCTTAAAGGCCTAAACTTAGGATCATCTCCAAAAAGCGCAGCATACTCGCTAGCTACTTGACTTATTGCCTTTAGCCTATCAGCGCTTAACACAAATTTATCGTCTTTGACGCTATTTTCTCTATACTCTTTTTTAAGCAAAACCTTTAAATTTGCTTTTTGCTCGTCATTTAGATCAGCATATTTTAGATGATAAATTTCATCAGCTTTGATCTCTAAAAAGGCAACTAGCTCTTTGTGAAGCCAGTCCGCACTCCAATCAGGCGCTTGATATGCCCCGTGTCCCCAAACAGAGCCAACCTGCATACCGCCTATGCTTTGCCAAGCCTCTTGACCTTTGTAGATACTCTCTTTGTCGATTACGACCTTGCCATTTTCGTCAGTAAAATTTACGACTGGAGGCGAATTTCTATAAACCTCAACGCCGTAGTAGCCTAAAATACTAAAGCAAACTACCAGCACAGCAACAAATGCGAGCCAGTATCTTTTGTATTCACGCATCAATTCTCCTTTTTTAAAATTTAGGAGAAAGTTTATCTCATTTCAAAATAGTGACTAATGACATATATCAATAAAAGGAGAATATTTATCCTATTAGTTTTATAGAAATTTACAATAATATGCATTTTTTTCACAATGTATATGCAAATTTTACATAATATTAATGTAAATAGCGGTAACATATCAATCAAACTATTTCACACGAAAAAAGGAAAAAATATGCAAATGAATTTCATGCACAAAGTGGCTAAAATTAGCCTTGTTGCTTCACTTTTTACAGCTCTTAGTCTAAGCGCAGCTGACTCTGCAAGAAGCATAACCGATATGCAAGGCGTCAAAGTAAGCGTCCCAGAAAAAGTTGAGAAGATCGCAGCACTTTGGCACGCAAATAACGAGATCATCCTAGCGCTTGGTGGCATGGATAAAGTTGTGGCCACAACTGATCAAATCAAAAACAACAAGTGGTTTGCTCTTGTCTATCCAAAACTTAAAAATTTAACAGCTGCCCTAAACGGCAAAGACCTTCAGATCGAAGAGCTTGTTAAGCTTGCACCTGATGTTATTGTGGTATCAAACAAAAACTACCAAGACGAGCTTATCAAAAACGGCTTTAGCGCGGTAAATTTGATCTTTAGAGACTATCCAGATATGGAGAAAAGCATCTATGCAACGGCTGAAGTTATAGGCACTGACAAGGCTAGAGCTATGGCTGATAAACTTACAAAAAATATCCAAGATAACACTAAATTTGCAACTGATAGAACAAAGAGCATCCCTGATGCTAAACGCCCAAAGGTACTTCACTTGCTTGGCGGAGCGAATTTGCTAAAAGTTGATGGCACAAAAACTATCATAAACACTTGGATAAATTTAGCTGGCGGCAAAAACGCAGTGTCAAAAGAGGGCTCTATGATCGAACTAACAGCTGAGGAAATCGTAAATGCAAACCCTGATATCATCATCGTTGGTGGCACTGATACAGATGAGCAGATCAAAGCTATCAAAGAAAACCCTGCATATTCAGGCTCAAACGCTGTTAAAAACGGCAAAGTTTATGGCAACCCAAAAGGCGTTTTTGGATGGGATAGATACGGTGCTGAGAGCGTGCTTCAAATTTTATGGGCAGCAAAAACTATCCAGCCTGATCTTTTCAAAGACTTAGATATGAAAGCAAAAACAAAAGAGTTTTATAAAGAGTTTTTAGGTCACGAGCTTACCGACACAGAGTATGGCTATATCTTAAAAGGCCTAAATCCAGACGGTAGCAGTAAGTAAGATATGAAAAACGCAAATTTTTCAATAGTTGCTATATTTTTAGCCCTACTAACGCTTGTTTGCGCCTTTGTCGCACTTGGCGTTGGTAGGTTTTACATACCATTTAACGACGTCTTTAGTGTGCTGGCTCACAGCTTTGGTTTTGGAGATGGCGCAGCTAGCAACATCACAAACGTGATAGAAAATTTACGCATACCTCGTATCATCGCAGCTATCTTAGTCGGTGCCGCTCTTAGCGTGAGTGGTGCAGCCTATCAAGGCGTCTTTAAAAACCAGCTAGTAAGCCCTGACCTTCTAGGCGTATCAGCAGGCGCTTGCGTGGGAGCTGCAACTGCGATCATCTTTGACCTATCGCTACTTTGGATACAAATTTTTGCATTTGGCTTTGGCCTAGCAGCCGTTGCTATCACTCTAGCTATACCTAAGATGATGGGGCGCACGAGCACGCTTATGCTGGTTCTTTCTGGTATCATCGTAAGTGGCCTCATGGGCTCAATAATCGGCTTTTTAAAATATGTCGCAGATCCTGAAACAAAGCTACCTGACATTGTTTATTGGCAGCTTGGTAGCCTTGCTAAGCTTGATAGCGATAACTTAATATACATCGCCCCAGTGATGATCATCTGCGCCATTTTGCTAATAGCCATGAGCTGGCGTATAAATTTACTATCTCTTGGCGACGAGAGTGCGGCAAGACTAGGCGTAAATGTGGCTTTTGAGCGCGCTGTCATCATCATCTGCGCCACGCTTCTTACAGCCTGCAGCGTCTGTATAAGCGGCATAGTCGCTTGGGTGGGACTTCTCATGCCTCACTTAGCGCGCATGCTAGTTGGCGCAAATAACATAAAAAGCATGCCTGCAAGCATATTTATGGGTGCGATATTTTTGCTTTTTGTAGATACCTTAGCGCGCAGCATAAGCGTGAGCGAAGTGCCTCTTGGCGTACTTACTGGCTTTATCGGCACGGTATTTTTCGTCTGGGTTTTATGGCGAAATAAAAAGGTTGCGTGATGCTTGAAGTTAGAAATTTAAACTTTAGCTACCCAAACGGGGCTGGCAAACTAGAAAATGTAAATTTAAAAATAGGCGCTGGGGAAATTTTAACCATTCTTGGTCGAAATGGAGCTGGCAAATCAACAACTTTAGGCTTAATAAGCGGCTCGCTAAAGCCAGTTTCTGGAGAAATTTTCCTTGATGGCAAAAACGTTGATAGCCTAAGCAACAAAGAGCGCGCTAAGATCATGGCATACGTCGCTCAAAGCGAGGTTACTGAGTATGACTACACAGGGCTTGAGTTTATCACGATGGGACGCGCGGCGCACCTTGGCATCTTTGCAAGACCTAGCAAAGAGGATGAGGAGATCGCTAGAATTTACATCAAAAAGCTTGAGATCGAGTATCTTGAGGATCGCTTCATCACGCAGATGAGTGGCGGTCAAAAGCAGATGTGTATGATCGCTCGTGCGATGGCTGCGCAGCCAAAGATGATCATATTTGACGAGCCAACGAGCGCGCTTGATTTTGGCAACCAGTATAAATTCCTACGCACCGTCAAGTGGCTAAAAGAGCTTGGCTACTCAGTCGTGCTAACCACTCACAACCCCGACTTTGCCGTGCTTCTTGGCGGATATGTAGCGCTTGTAAAGGGTGATGGCGAGGTTGGATTTGGCACAGTTGACGAGATAATTAGAAGCGAGAATTTAAGCAAGCTTTACGGACTAAATTTAAACGTAAGCTACATCGACGAAGTAAAAAGAAACTGCTGCCTCACTTATCCACTATAAATTTATCTGCTCTTAATTTTTAAGGGCAGATCACTCGTTTTATCTAAAAAATTCTACTTAAATTTACTAATCATAAATGCTAAAATGCAAAATAAATTTGAAAGGATAACTATGGCTTACCCACTACTAGGCACAAAGATCGTGATCGATGAAGAAAAGGTTATAAGAGAGAAAAAGTATAAGCTAGACGTGATCTATGAGTATTTGGACCAACTTGCCGAACAATGTAATCTAATTAGGATTGACAAAAATACTTTTCACGCAAAGGGTAATGAAAATGACTTGGCAAATTTGGGTCTGTTTGTCTATAAACACGCCATTAAAAACGAGTGGATAACTAAAAATGTCAAAGAGTGGGTTTGGATTAGTCAAAAAGAGGGCAACAGCGATATAATTGGTGATGATATGGGAGTTTGGAAGTGAGCGATAAAAATAGAGGTTCACGAAAAGCCATTAAT
>NZ_CALACG010000293.1 GCF_937890585.1 uncultured Campylobacter sp. | reverse complement strand
AATTTATCCTTTAGATTATGTCGTCTCTATAAATTTAATAGCTCTTTTAAGTACAAAATTTAGCCTATCAACGCTTGTCATCGCTTCAAATTTGCCGTCATCTAGCTTCATATAACACCAGCTTTGACCACTATTTTTTAAATACTCATATCTTGTTTTATTGTCAATATTTATATTTATTTTAACTAGTTCATTTTCAAAATTTAGCTTAAGATTAGATATTTTGCCTAGCGCTTGAAGGTCGTTTATAGCCTTTAGTCTTAGTTCTATGCCATTTTTAAGTCTATTTTGCACAACTTCTTTATCGATCTCTCTTTTTCTTTGCATAAAATTTTCTATAACAGAGGGTTTTATATCTACCAAATCAAAATAATAACTATCAAAGCTAGACGCCATTTCTTCGTATGCAACGATAGTTGCGCGGCTATCTTCTGAGAGCCTCCAAGAACTTGGCGCAAAGTTATCTAAAATTTCAAAATATTTAGAATCGTAAAAAAATGGATACCATCTATTGTTATCATAAATAAGAAAGCTAACTTTTGTCTCTTTAAAGCGTAAAGCATAAACTATATATTTTTTATAAAGTCTAAAACCCCACTGTTCGTCATCGACTTTTACACATCTAACTATCATTTTTTATCCTTAAATTTTTAAGTGCCTCGCTAAATGAGTAGTCTACTGTTTTTCTTTAGCTACTGTGCAATCAACCACTCATCTTTTTTTACGCCAAATTCAAATTCTGCTTGCCCAAAGGCATCTTCTAAAGTCTCATGATACGTATCTGCCTGCTCTTCTCCAAATTTGTCAAGATAAAACAAATAATATCCTTCATTGTCGCTATACTTTACGATACTTAGTGCAAATGGCTTTGGCAAAAGAGTGTTGCCAGAATAGTGAATTGTTTTTGGTATCTGCCCCAATTGCACATTGTCCTTTAAATAAATCTTATAAAGTTCTCTCATTTTTCACTATCCCTAATAATTTCTACAGCCGTATTTTCTATTATTTTTCCACCACTTTTAATTGGTTGGTCATATACCTCGAAATGGGCATGATGTTTTTTTGACATTGTTTCATGTTTTCCATACCTGATCTGCCTAGTACCATCTTTAGAAACATATCTTCCATTTGGTAATGAAATATAATCTTTTCCAAGCCATCTTTCAGCAGAAATCAAAAAATTATATTCAGTTATTTTACCACCATCAAACTCTGGAGCTCTATTTTTTGAAGCGCCCTTTTCTATTCTGTTTAAAACCCTGCTAACTTCTCCAGCATTTTTAATGGCATACCCAGAAAAACTACTGCCAATGGTATCTAAATCTTCAAAGATTAAAGAGCCTAACTTATCCTTAACTAGCTTTACACCTTTGCCACCTAAAGCTATCGCATGGACTGCGTTACCTGCTAGTTCACCACCATGTTTATTATAGCCAGCTTCATCTTTTAAGAAGCTATCTAGACTTACTTTTTCATAAATTTCTCTTAAGTGGTATCCATGCTCATATCCTGATCCTATAGGGTTTATAGCTCCTAGCAAGATATCTTTTGAGCTATTTAGTGGATCAGATACTATATAGCCAAATATATCTTTATATGGTTTTATAAAGCCAGAAGCTAGATCTGAGGCAGAGAATTTAAGAGTATTATCTTGATCTTTTATGCTAAGGTATTTTTCATAAAAGTCTTTATTGTCATTATAGCCTTGTAAATTTGAATACCTATCGTAATACTCTTTTTTAGATGTGTTTGATATATCATTACCATTTACTAAATGGTTGTTAGAGATATTTAAATTATCTTGTATAAATTCTTTTGCTTTTAATATCTCTATAGACTCATCACTACTTAGGTTGTTTATATAAAAGTCGTTGGCGTCACTATCTACACTAGAATAATATGCTTTAGCTACTATGCTCGTTGCTTTATCCAGTGATATACTCTTTTCTTTTGCATAAATTTCTGATAGCTCTTTGATCTTATCGGTTTCTCTTTGATGAAGCTGTCTATTATAAGTATCTGCACTTGTAGTTATCTTATATCCTGTGTTTGCTCCTTTATCGCCATTAGCTATACCTCCAGCTATTATGCCTATTAGCTGAGATGCTAGTAGGCGTTTGTTGTTATAAGCTTCTATCTCTTTAGTGCTCATATTTGATGTATCTTTATATAAGATGGAAGATAGTGCTTCATTTACAGCCCCACTTAATGCACCAGCTGCAACGTTTTCATGAGATAGCTTTGCTGATAGTGCTCCTACGGCTGAGTGAAGAGCTATCTTACCTAGACCTGATTCTTTAAATAGTGAGTTAGAGTTTATATTTGCTTCACTGCTTGAGTAGCTTCCTACTGCCTTGTAAGCATTGTCTGTTGCTTTAGAGATTAAATTTGATAGTAGTGCATCTTTAAAGTTCGTTTTATAGATGGCAGAGTTTATTGCTGCGTTTGATGTGGAGCTTAGTAGATCTGCATAAGAGAAGGTATAAGTTGGTGTATTTATGATATTAGTATTACTTAGAGTGCTTATACTTGATATATAGCTACTAACATATGAGCCTACCCCTGCACTAATGGCTGATTTAGCTAGGGATGATGTATCAAATTTTACCTTGCCATGAGATAAGAGGTTGTTTGTTAGCTGAACAGTTGAGTTTGCTATGACAGCTGTTGTCATAGCTGATATGGCTGCACTTGCGGTTGAGCTAGCAGCTGCTCCAAGTGCTCCAGCTACAGCGGTTCCAGCTCCTGCTGTTAGAAATGTAACGATGGCTGTTATTATTAGAGCTCCCATTCCACTAAGAGTAGTTGTCTTATCTTCCCACTCTTTAGAATTTAGGACTGCTTTTACTTGATTTATCGTCTCTTCATCTATTGGAGTATCTGAGTTTGATCTTAACTCTCTTATAACTCCCTCTTTAAATTCCTCTGAGTTTAAAGAGTCGTTTATAGCCTTAAAGGCTGTAGTGTCTAGCTTGTCTGTTATATCTTTACCATTTAGTGTAAATTTATCTTTTACCTTGATGATAGCTGGTATCTCTACCTCTTCTATCTTGCCTTTTGTTTTTATAGTAGCTGTTAAAACTCCTGCGCTATTACTTAGAGTTGTATTTACAGATGTGCTCTTTGATGAGACTAAATTTAAAAGCTTTGTATTTACATCTACATTAGTAGCCTCTATTACAGATGCTAGAGCATTTATGGTATTTGAGCTTAGGCTTATATCTTTTGCCGATAGTGTGCTTATGGCAAGATTATAGTTTGAGCTGCTCTCTTCACCATTTGATTTTATTAGATCGCCAAAGCCTGAGTCTTTAAATTTAGATGAGCTCTCTAAGCTATATGAGGCTGGGAGTAAATTTAGATTATCAGCTTTTATATCTAGACTCTCATCTGCGCTGATATTTGAGCCTATAAGTGTAGTATCTTGGCTTGAGGCTATGTTTATGTTTTTGGAGTTTAAATTTGAGCTAACAACCTCTTCATTTTTAAAGCTAGCTGACGCGCTTTGTTTGCCGAGAATCTTTCTAGATGTAGATTCTGATTTGGTATTAGAGATGCTATTTGTCGATGAAATTTCTATCGCTTCATTAGCCTTTAAATTTAAGTTCTCTTTAGCATCTACATTTGAAGCTACTATGTTTATATCTTTATTGGCATTGATATTTATATTATTGCCAGCTTTTATGTTAGAGGCTTTAGCTTCTAGGCTGTTGCTTTCAAATTTGGTAGATGTTTTTCCTATTACAAATGTAGGTGTGCTAAGAGAGCTAAATTTATCTTTTGCCTCTTTTAGAGGGTTTAGCTTTCTTTTTAGATCGACAACGATATCTTTTAGCACTTCATTAGGCTTTAAGATACCTACTCTGCTACTCTTGTGCTCCTCTTTATGGTAGCTTTCATCATTAGTGTTTGATATAGTTATAAGCTCTGCGTTTAAATTTATATCATTGTCTGAATTTAGGTTTGCACCTTTTAGGCTAAGAGCACCTTTGGCATTTAAATTTATATCACTTCCTGAGTCTATGGTACTATAAACTGCCTTTTTGCTACCATTTGCTACAAGATCAAAGCTACTCTTATAAAAGGCATTTGGGTTTAAAGATATTTTGCTCTTTTTAGAAGAGTGTGAGCTAGCCTCTACGTTGTAGCCATTTTCAAAGAGGATATTGTTGTTTGAGTTTAAATTTATATCTTTGTCTGATTTTAGTTTAGATGATACTAGATAGATATCGTTAGCTGAGTTTAAATTTATATTATTGCCTGATTTTAGGCTAGTGCTTACTACCTCTGAGCTTATGGCGCTATCTATGGTTTGCTTTTTAGAAAGGAGCGATTTAGAGCTATTTATAGCGGTTGCCTCGCTAGTGTTTGACTGTGCTGCTAGTATGATGTCACTAGCATTTAAATTTATATCTTTTAGTGCGTTTAGATGAGACGATGAGACTAAAAGAGCATTTTTAGCATTTAAATTTATATCCTTAGCGTCTAAATTTGCAGCGCTTACTCTTTTTACACTCTCATCAAATTTCATACCTTTAGAGCTTGCGTGGTGAGTGTAGCTAAACTCATCTGCTTTTATCTCTATATTATTGCCTGAGTTTAAATTTATATCTCTACTCGCATCTAAATTTGAGCCAGAGACTTTTATATCATTGCCAGCTTGTAAATTTATATCGTTTGTAGCTTCTAGGTTAGAGACTTTGCTAAACTGAGATTTGCTTTGATCTAAATTTATATTATTCTTTGCATTTAAGCTTAGATTTTTAGATTTTAGATCAGAGCTATCTATCTCTATATCATTAGCCGCAATGTTGGCATCTCTACTAGTTACTAGTTCTGCACCTTTTAGCTTTATCTTTTTATCTGCATTTAAATTTACATTATCAGCCACTACGCTGCCAGCTAGGCTTATGTTGCCTTTGGCGTCTAGGTCTATGTTATTTGCCATTACTAGAGCTGAGGCTTTTACGTTTTTATCTTTGGCCTCTTTTTTAAATTTACTTATGCTCTCATTTCTTGCTTCATATAGACTATCAAGGATGTTTGCTATATAAGCTGAGTTTATACTATCAAGGCTGTAGTAATACCCTTGGTTTTTCACTCTTCTATTTAGGTTTTTAATAATTGGGCTATTAAATATTGGCTCAGAGAATTTATCCAGATCAACATTTGCTAGCTTTATATCATCATTTAGTGCATAACTTGAAAAGTCTTGTGTGCTTCCTACTATATTATTGCCCGCTGCAAAGACTGCTGGCAAGCCAACATCTGTGTATGAGAAGTTAAAATTTGTGCTTTTTCCGCCCTTAGTTACCCATTTGCTTTTAAATCCTCTCCTATACCATTTCTTTTTCTCTTTCCATTTATAAACGCTATAGTTATTTACGTGGTTATTTAGCATTAGAGCTATGTTTTCTACATTATCGCTATTTAGCTTTAGATCTCCTCCAGCATATATAACACTCTTATCGTTTAAGACATCGTTTACATTTAAATTTATATCATTGTTAGCTATTATGCTACCTGGGATAAAATTTGCCTTATCATCTTCGTTTAGAACATCTTTAACTATACTATATGTGATAGTTCTTTTTTGTTCATTATTCTTTGCTCTACTAGTATCTACTAGTGCTTCATTTGTATCATAGTCTAGTCTTAGGTTGTGAAATATCTTTTGGCTAGTGCCAACTAGATGTGAGTCTTTGTGTAAATTTAGAGCATATAGAGCGCTATCTTTATTTATAGCCTCTTTTAACACTAGCTCATTTACCTCGTTTTCATCTAGCTCACTTATATCTTTGCCTAGCTTCTTAGCTAGTTTCACACTTATTTTTTCTTTTAGTTCTTTTAAATTTACGCCAAGCTTATATCTATTGACACCCTCTTTTTTTAGATGCATAGTGCCTTGTTTATGCACTGTATCCACCCTAGCCTGCGAGCTTGAGTTATTTACCAGCTTTTTAGCCTCTACATTTATATCTTTAGCATAAATTTGACTTGAGGTATTTACCAAAGTATCTGCTTTTATGTTAAGAGTATTTTTTGCACCTATTAGCGCTTCATCTTTGTTTGTTATAGTATTTGCTTTTATGTTTGCATCTTTGTTAGAAGCGATAGCGCCGGCATTAACTATATCGCCATCAAGGCTTATCTCTATGTTGTTATTTGCTATCACTAGGCCATTATTATTTACGCCTACACCATTACTTGTGCCAACTAGTTTGATTTTATTAGCATACATACCGCCAAGTGCGCTACTATCTAGGCTAAAGCTGTTTTCTTGGTTTTTAGTTTTTACGTCGTTATATAGTTTGCCATTGCTTGAAGCAACCGCCTTTTCACCGATGATGTTTAGCTCATTTGCGTGGATATTTGAGTTTAAATTTATGGCATTTGAGATCACATTAGTATAGTCGCTGCTCTTATCGTTTAGGCCGTCCCCTACGATGTCGATTGACTTATCAGATATTAGCTCTATCTCTTTAGGACTTAGTTTATTGATATTGCCTGTTGTTAGTGTGAGTGAGCGAGAGTTGATCATATTTAGACCATCTACGCTTATGCCATTTGGGTTTGCTATAACCACATCAGCTCTGCTACCTGCAACCTCTAAATTTCCTTTTAGAGATGATTTCTCAGCCGAATTTACTTTGTTGATAATAAGGCTTGCCTCTTTATTTAGCCTATAGTTTGCATCTATCTGGCCAGCTATCTTAGTGTCTATGTTTTTGTTAGAGTTATTAAGGATAGTGCCAGTGGTTGGCGTATTAAACCTACTATATTCGTTCATAGAGACGCCCTTGCTATCAGGGTTTGTGATGTTTATTATTAGCGTCTCATTAGGAGCTTTTAGTATATCAGGGCGGTTACTAGCACCTGGATCAGCTATGATACTTGGCTCATTTGCTAATGCTGGTGAAGTGGCAAGTAGCAAAGAGAGACTTACGTAGAAATTTAAACCTATGGTTAAAAGGCTAGGCTTTTGTGCATTTGAAATTTGGTTGTTCTTTAGCATATTTTATCCTTAAAATTCGTAGCTTATGATGAAATTTACATTTGTTGATTTAGTTTCAAAGCTCTTTGGTTTATAAAGAGGTTTAGAGACAGATATGTCGTAGCTTAGGTTGTTGTAGGCTTTTATGCTGCCTCTTAGACCTATGGCGTATCCTGCAAGGGTGTTTTTATCCTTTATACCACTACTTGCTGCTCTTACCATGCCAGCGTCAAGCCCTGCATAGATAGAGTTGCTCTTATAGTAGTTATATGAGAGGGTATTTCTTACGCTTACTCCGTGGTTTCCAACAAGCGAGCTCTCCCCGTCAAATCCCCTAACACTGTAGTATCCACCGATACTAAATTTATCCTGCAAGCTTAGTTTATTTAGTCCATATCTTGCGTTGATATTTAGATCGTAGCTTAGTGGAAGTTCAAATTTATATTTGTAGTTCAGGTTTAAATTTATTAGAGCAAACCTAGATGTTGCCTCGCCGCTATCTTCTAAAGGATCTGGCTGTGAGTTAAATATACCAGTGCCCTTTTTATAAGCCAGCTTGGCGCTAAAAGCTTGATTATATGAGTTGTAGCTTGATTTTACGCCTACCTCATATCCAGCATTTCTTCTAGCTTGGTTATCTAGCTCGTAGTCCTCTAGGTAGTTTTTATTTTTTCTCTTAAATAGCTTTACATAAGCGCTATTTTTAAAATTTGAGTCCCTATAAAATGTATAAGCAAGGCTTAGTGAGTCACTCTCGCTTCTACCTTTATATGTGTAGAGATTGTAGGCTGCATTTATGATCTGGGCGTAGTCATACTTGCTCTTTTCATACTCAAGCATAAAGTAGCCAAATGGGATACTAAAGCCGTAATAGTAGTTATTTGAAGCTCCGTGATCACTTGCGCCATTAAATTTATTTGTGACCTCATATTTTTTAAATATATCTTTGCCGCGTGAGAAGCTAAAAATTTCGTTAAATCCAAGTAAATTTAGCGTGCTTAAATTTAGCATGCCCTGGTACTTGCCGCTTTGTTTTGAGCCAAGGTTGTCAAGGCTGATAGCAGCCTTTAGTGGGAAGCTATCAACCCTAGTGATCACTATATTTGAAAAGCCAGCTCTATTTGAAGGTAAGAATTTAATGCTAACGTCATTTTTCGAGACGTTTTGAAGTGACTCAAGAGCCTGCTCGATATCTCTTATATTTGCTAGTTTATTTTTATGAGAGTACTCACCAAATGCGCTAAATAGGCTCGCTCTATTTCTTTGAGTGTCAAGCTCATTGATGCTTATATCATCTATTAGGCCAAGATTTATCACAAACTCTAGCTTGGCATCTTTTAGACTCTTTGTAACTAGGCTAGCACTTGAAGTGATATAGCCACTTTTTATTATCTCGTTGTTAAAAGAGTTTATGATTAGATTGATAGAGTTTTTGCCAAGACAGCTGCCTGATTTAAAGTCAAGCTTGTTTAAGCTAGTCTCTAAAATAGAGCTAAATTTAGAAAAGTTATCTTGATATGCTTTTCTTATTATAGCCTCATCAGCACCACTGCTAGCGTTAAAGCTAGCTACTTCGTTCTCACTAAGAAGTGAAATTTTATCTATTTTAAAGCATGGGGTTTCGTTTAAATTTAGCTTACCTTCTGAAGTTGGTTTTTCGTTAAGCAAATTTATGTTGGAGCTTTCGTTAAAAGAGCTTGCCATATTCGCTCTAATCTCTTCATTGTTTAACTCATTTTTTAGATTAGTCTCATTAGCAAGTAGCGCAGCACACACCATGATTAAAGATAAGAGAGTTCTCATCTTAACCTTCCTTGGAAATAACTATAAAGTTATATTTTTTAAAATAATTTAGTGACATTATAAAGGATGTAATC
>NZ_CALACG010000292.1 GCF_937890585.1 uncultured Campylobacter sp. | reverse complement strand
AGGCAGTGGCTTATAGATGATATCTACGGACTATATCTTGCCGTGCATACTCCTTTTAGATACAAAAACTCTGAAGAGCTAGCTAAAATTTACTTTGAAGATATCCTTGGTAAGAGCTTAAATTTGTTCATCTATGAAAAAAGAACTCCTGCTTTAGGACATCACATAAACGATATAGAGCTTTTATAAACTACCAAGCCACCGGCTCTAGAAGCAATAGGTGGAATTTAAAGGCTCATCTACTATCTTAAACTTCTCTCACAAAAATCAAAACAAGGAGAGAAGATGGCAGAGTTTGACAAGTTAAATTTCGCCGACATTCACATGAGCTTACTAGCTGATAGAAATATCTTTTTATATGGGCAGATCGATCAAGAAATTTGCCTAACTACACAAAAGACACTTTTGTATCTTGACAGCGTAGATCAAAGCGACATAAACATATATATAAGTGGCCCTGGAGGCTCGATATATGATGGCTTTGGACTAATCGACTTTATGAAGACCATAAAATCACCAATCAATACATTTTGCGTGGGGCTAGCTGCCTCTATGTCTGCACTCATATTTTTAAACGGAGATAAGCGCTATATGCTGCCAAACTCAAGCCTCATGCTTCATCAGCCTCTTGGCGGTGCATCGGGTCAGGCAAGCGACATCGAACTAATCGCAAATCAAATTTTAAAAATCAAATCAAAAGTCAATGAGATGATAAAGGCTAATAGTAACCTAAAAATAGCAAAGATAGAGCAACTCACCGATAGAGACTGCTATATAGACGCACCATTAGCCATTACTTATGGCCTAGCTAATGAAATAATATCAACCAATAAAGGAGAATAATATGTCAGTTTTTTCACTAATTAATAATACAAAAGGTGCAGCCCTCTGTGCTGCTTCAAACGCTCTTAGCATACCTATTAGCTTTACGCATGCGATGATAACAGGGCAAACAGGTTGCGGTAAGACCACTTCAGCGATCCTGCCAGCGATGGATGAGCGTATAAAAGTAGGGCATGGGATGCTTGTCTTTGACTACAAAGGAGTTGAGCATAAAAAGGTTAAATTTCTAGCCAAGAAGCATGGCAGACTAAAAGATGTCGTAATGATAAATGTGCCATGGGGGAACAAAATAAATATAATGGATGATGCAAGTGAGAGTTTATTGATGAATTTCTTTCAAAAGACATTTGGCACAAAGCGTGATCCTTTCTGGGGAAATTTAGCGGCAAATATCGCTACAAAGTCCCTTTCAACGATGAAGGCGATATGTGACCTTACAGAGCAAGGTTTTTGCACCCCATATATAGAAAATAGAGCAAAAGATATAAAGCCAAGCTTTGCAAATTTATGCAAATCAACCCAGCAACTAGGTGACTTTAAAAAATTTTATGCCTTAGTTAAGCTGGTAGATGATCATGTAAAAAGCGACACGGCATTTGCAAAAGGTATAAGCAAAAGAAGACATTTGGCCAGCTCTTTAAATGAGAAAATTTGGGCATTAGGCGAGTTTAATGAAAAATCTGAAAATTTCATACAAGCTTTTAAGGAGTATGAAGGTGTAAGAAATGATGAAGAGTCACAAAAAGCAAGGCTTTTCTCAAACTACACATTTATGCTTTTTGCCTTGCAAAGCATAGCTGACGATGAGATGCTAAACTATCATGGCAATAGCATAAGCAAGCTACTAAATGAAGGAAAGATAGTTGTTGTAAATTCTCAAGGGCTAAAGGATAGTGCGGTGGAGCTTATGCTAAATTCCACCCTTTCAAATATGGCGCAACGCATAGCAAATGAAGAGAAGGTGCCAGTTAGTATCTTTATAGATGAAGCGCAGCGTGTGCTAAATCCATCAACGGACCTGCACGCTGACGTGCTAAGAGAGGCTAGGGTCGAGCTCATACTCGCCTTTCAAAACGAAGACGTGCTAAAAAGTAGCCTTGGTAG
>NZ_CALACG010000291.1 GCF_937890585.1 uncultured Campylobacter sp. | reverse complement strand
CGATGACGCATGGCAAGCTTGGCACAGTTCTCATAGTCGGTAAAGATGGCGTGCTAGACGCTCTTTTAAGTGACGGCGATCTTAGGCGCGCGCTTATGAGAGAGGACTTTGACCTAGAAGAGCCAGCGATGAAATTTGCAACACTGCATCCAAAAGAGATAGATAACAAAGAGATGTTAGCCGTAGATGCGTTAGCCCTCATAGAAAAGTATAAAATTCAGCTTCTAGTCGTCGTAGAAAATGGCGTTCCCGTGGGTGTTTTACACATCCACGACCTTGCAAATTTAGGACTATAAAATGGAAAAAACAAGACTAAACAAATTTATCTCACATAACACAAACTACTCACGCCGTGAGGCAGATGAGCTGATAAAAGCTGGCAAGGTTAGCATAGCAGGACGTGTGGTTAGCGACCTTGCCACAAGCGTGGATGAAGATGACAAAGTGCGTATAAATAGTCGTTTGATAAAGCTAAAAAAAGAATTTACCGTTATCGTTTATCACAAACAAAAGGGCGAGCTAGTTAGCAAGAAAGATGACCGCGGACGAAAGACGATATATGACACGTTAGATAAGAAATTTGCCAAATTTGTTAGCGTAGGGCGCTTAGACTACGCAAGCGAGGGGCTACTTTTACTAACTGACGCCCCAGCGATCGCCACAGCGCTAATGAATAGCGACTTAGAGCGCGAATACTACCTAAAGGTAAAAGGCGAGGTAACAAAAGAGGTGATAGAAGCTATGACAAATGGCTTTTTTGCCAAGGACGCCACCAAAGGCGCGCACGCAAAAACCACTATAAAATCAATGGAATTTAAGCCATTTCTAGCCTACAAAGTTTTTGGCTCAAGTGGCGGCTATACAAAACTAAAAGTCATCATCAACGAGGGTCAAAATAGGGAGCTTCGCCGTTTCTTTGGCTACTTTGACCTTGAAGTGATGGATCTAAAACGTGTTAGTTTTGGCCGTGTTAGCCTTGATATGCTAAAGCCTGGCAAATGGCGCTACTTCGAAAATAGCGAATACGAAGACCTAAGAGACTTTTTAAAAGTTAATAACGTTAGATACTAACATTTTGGCTTGTTTCTCTAACAAAGAGGCAAATTAAATTTATAAAAATGAAGAAGAAATG
>NZ_CALACG010000290.1 GCF_937890585.1 uncultured Campylobacter sp. | reverse complement strand
GATAAAAGCCAGAGCCTACGCGCTAAATATCCTTGAGCCAGAGACCTATAAAGAGCTATTTTTAAAGATAGATGAGGACTTTGACAGGGTTGATTTTTTCATCTCAAACGCTATCATCTCAGGCCGC
This sequence comes from uncultured Campylobacter sp., assembly GCF_937890585.1. Classification (GTDB taxonomy): domain Bacteria; phylum Campylobacterota; class Campylobacteria; order Campylobacterales; family Campylobacteraceae; genus Campylobacter_A. The sequence goes on along the minus strand of NZ_CALACG010000290.1, from coordinate 1,927 downwards.
GCAGTAGCTGGCGGATACACTAAATTTATGAAGCTAAAACCAAGAGGCATAAACAACATCTTCACAGCAACCGTAAATGCCTTTGTCGTAGGCGCGCAAGAGGCTGCAAAACGCATGGAAAAAGTGGGCGGCGGCAGCATAATCAGCCTAAGCTCAACTGGAAATTTAGTCTATATCGAAAACTACGCAGGCCACGGTACGGCAAAAGCAGCCGTTGAGGCGATGGCAAGATACGCTGCTACCGAGCTTGGCGAGAAAAACATCCGTGTCAATGTCGTAAGTGGCGGCCCTATCGAGACAGACGCGCTAAGAGCCTTTACAAACTACGAAGAGGTGCGCGATATGACGGCAAAGCTTAGCCCTCTAAACCGCATGGGACAGCCGACTGATCTAGCAGGAGCATGTCTATTTTTATGCTCGTCTAAGGCTAGCTGGGTGACTGGGCATACATTTGTGATAGACGGCGGCACGACATTTAAATGAGAAATTTGAAATTTACAGGCAAAAAGGCATATTTGTGAGTTTAAATTTACCAAATGCACTGGCATTTTTTAGGATATTGCTAGCTCCACTTATGTTTTTTATGCTCGTAAATGCACCAGAAATTTTTGCGCAAATTCATATAAGCTGGATAAACTACTTCGCAGCTCTCATCTTTGTGATCGCCTCGGTAACTGACTTTTTTGACGGATATATCGCTAGAAGCTGGGATCAAAAGACCAAGCTTGGCGCTATCCTTGACCCACTAGCTGATAAGATGCTGATCTTAGCTGCATTTTTAGGCCTTATGATGCTTGGCAGAGCGAGCGCTTGGGCTGTTTATCTTATCTTGGTAAGAGAGTTTTTTATAACTGGCTTTCGTGTCGTGATGGCAAGTGATGGCGTCGAGGTTGCAGCTTCGATGGCTGGCAAGGTAAAAACCGTCTCGCAGATGTTTGCGGTTGGATTTTTGCTGATGAGCTGGCCTGGTGGTGAGCTTTTGCTCTGGATCGCTGTTGCGCTCACGCTTTATTCTGGATTTGAGTACATTTTTGCCTACGTAAAAGCGATGAAAAAGAGTTAAATTTGAGCTGCGACCTGCAAGAGATTATTCTAAAACGCACTGCAAATTTAGAGCCAGCACTGCAAAAACAAGCCAAAAAACTAAATCAAAAGATCATCAATACATCTTTTTATCATAATGCCAAAAATTTAGAAAAGATCGGCGCTGTGATCAGCCCCGAGCTAAATGAATTTTTATTAAGCTGCGCTTTAGAATACGACAAAACCCATGCAGATAAATTTGATACGTTTGATAACGACGTAGAGACTTTGCGTGGCATTTGGAGTGCGATGAGCTTTTCAAAAAGCCCTGACATTTTGGACTATCTGAGCATGCAAGCAACTCGCTCGGTATCGCACCACTCGTTTGCCCACAGATATATCTTTGAAATTTTACGCTTGCAAGAAAGAGCTGGCCGTTCGCATCCGCTACTTGCAAAGCTTTATAACTATTATGATGGCTTGCAAGCAAAACTACCTATATATGAGCTTTTGCGTCATATCGGCGTAAGCCCTGCTGATCCTTATGATTTTAATATCTCGCTAAATGCTGTAAATTTTGGCTACTGGTTTAGCAATCAAGGCTTAAGCGATGATGAGCTAGCTAGCAAATTTCACTTAGAAATTCGCCTTTTTGCCCCTTTTATAAATGACCACACATTTGAGATAGAGCTTAGAAACGACGCTGTGCCAAGGGCTAGAGTAAATTTTAACGATGAGGGCATGAGCTTTTTGCAAGAGTTGCCAAATGATATTTTGCCCTGCCATGATATTTTAAATTTACAGCCATTTGTTGATCAAATAAAGTCACGTTTTGATCTGAAATTTGACTTAGACGATAAAGATAAAACTTATTTTAGCGTCGGCAAAGGGCTAAATAGAGCCA
>NZ_CALACG010000289.1 GCF_937890585.1 uncultured Campylobacter sp. | reverse complement strand
GGCTTAAAGCGAGTGCCTGATCATTTCTGCCGTCATAGACTACGTTATAGATAGCAAGCGAGATGGTGTCTGTTTTGTCTATGATATTGCCGCCTAAAATGAGCGTTATACCAACCTCGCCAAACCCTCATGAGAGCGCTAGGATAAAGGCTGCTGCGACGCTTTTTTGAGGCATAAAGATTGCTTTTTGCATAAATTTACTAGCCCTTTTGCCTGCGCCAAATTTCGCTAAAATGGTATAATCTCGCAAAAACAAAAGGATAGACATGAACGAACTTGAGCTAAAGATGCAAGGCAAGATAGATAGGATAACAGATAAGACTTTTAGGCTAGATCCAAGGATCGGCGAGGGCTACTTTACGGCGAAATACTTTCTAAAAGTAAATAAGATAATTAAGCAAAACCTGCCAGATCAGCACGTGACGATGCAGTTTTTCCAAAGGCGTGATGATATCGTACTTTGTGGCATTGATGAGGTTTTAGCTATCATCAATAAATTTGCCAAAAATCCAAGCGAGCTTGAAATTTACGCACTTGATGATGGCGATATCATAAATGCAAACGAGCCAGTTTTAAAGATAAGCGGCAAGTATGAAAATTTCGGCTTTTTAGAAAACGTCATCGACGCGACACTTGCTAGAAGAAGCTGCGTGGCGACAAACTCCAGAGACGTGATAAAAGCGGCAAATGGCAAGGACGTCTTTAGCATGGCAGACAGGCAAGATGACATCTGCACGCAGCCAGGCGACGGATATGCCTCATTTATCGGCGGTATAAAAAAGGTCGCTACAGACGCTCAGGGCGAGCTTACAGGACTAAAAGGTGGTGGCACCATGCCTCATGCGCTCATTCAAATGTGTGGCGGAGATGTGGTGAAGGCTTGCCAAATTTACGCTAAAACCTTTGAAAACGAGCAGATCACGGCCTTAGTTGATTACAACAACGATGTGATAACAGATGCTTTAAAGGCTGCAAATGCCCTAAAAGAGAGGCTTGGCGCGGTTAGAGTGGATACTAGTAAAAATTTGATAGATAGGTATTTTGAAGACAAAGATGTGAGCAAATTTGACCCACACGGCGTTTGCAAGGAGCTTATATTTGCCCTAAGAGAGGCGCTTGATAAAGCTGGCTTTAAGCACGTTAAAATCGTCGTTAGCTCAGGATTTAACCCGCAAAAAATGAGCGAATTTGAAAAATTTAACACCCCAGTTGATATTTACGGCGTGGGAAGCTATCTTGTTAAAAATGACATTTGTGGCTTTACAGGCGATTTAGTCGAGCTAAACGGCAAAAGTGAGGCTAAATTTGGCAGAAAAAATTTCGCTTCAGATAGGCTAAAAAGAGTGAAATTTTAGGAGAAAAGATGAAATTTATAAAAATTTTAACGATTCTAGCGCTTTTATTGACTGCTTGCACTGCCGCAAACTACGCTAACGCCTTTGAAAAAGTTGGCATACTTGAAGACGGCGTTTATCGCTTTAGTCAAAATGGCATTGGAGTCAAAAAAGACCTACTTGTAAAGGTGATCTCTGTTCAAAATTTAGAGAGCTCACGCAAAAAGATCATCTCCATGCTAAATATCCCTAAAAAGTCTAAAATCACGGACTTTAAGACAAGCGACGCGGGCGTGATTGTCTGGCCGTTTTACGAGTTTGAGGGCAAATTTATAACGACAATAATCGTTGAAAATATAAAAAAAGAAGATAGTGATCAAAAGCTGATTAAGATGCTTGAACTTAAGCATCCATTTTACTCAACGCTCCAAGCTCGAAGAAAAGGGGCTAAAGACGCCATAGACGTGAAATACGTGCTAAATTTCAAAGAGGCAAAGCTGGTAAAATCGTTTCAAAACCACCCTTAAAACTTTATTTTAAATAAATTTCATTAAAATGGCGTAATCAAAAAAAGGATCATCTTTGCATAATCTAAAAACTATAAATGTCGCTCACTCGCCGGACGCTGACGATATTTTCATGTATGCCGCGGTCAAATTTGGCTGGGTTAGCAGTAAAAATTTAGCCTTCACATCAAAGGCGCTTGATATAGAAACGCTAAACGAAGAGGCACTAAAAGGCACTTATGAGGCAACGGCGATCAGCTTTGCACTCTATCCTAAAATCTGCGATGAATTTGCACTTTTACGCTGTGCGGTGAGCTTTGGTAATGGATATGGTCCAAAGCTTATCAAGCTAAAAGATAAGCAGCTAAAGCGAAATTTCAAGGTCGCGTTATCTGGCAAAAACACGACAAATGCTCTGCTCTTTCGCATAGCCTACCCAGAGGCAAGGATCGTTTATAAAAATTTTCTTGAGATCGAAAATGCCGTGCTTAGCGGCGAGGTCGATGCTGGCGTGCTAATACATGAAAGTATCTTAAATTTCTCAGACCAGCTCTGCGTAGAGCGTGAGATTTGGGACATCTGGAGCGAGCTAAACGGCGAAAATTTACCGCTTCCACTTGGTGGCATGGCGCTTAGACGAAGTCTGCCCATAACCGACGCGATCGAGTGCGAGAGAGTGCTTAGCGAGGCTGTCAGGATCGCCACTTCGCACAAGCCATTTTTATCTCACATGCTAATGGAGCGAAACCTCATCAGAGTTGGCAAAGAGGAGCTTAAAGCGTATCTAAATTTATACGCAAATGACGAGTCAATAAGCATGAACGAAACGCAGTTAAAAGCGCTAAATAAGCTCTATCAAATAGGCTATGACAAAGGCTTTTTTGAAAAAGCTATCGACGTAAATGACTACCTAATCCCAACTGAATACAACGAAGTAAGGTTTAGCTGATGCAAAGCACGCTTGTCTCACTTGGAGTTGAAACCTTTAAGATCGCCCTTTATATCAGCCTTCCGATGCTACTAAGCGGACTAATAGCAGGTCTTATCATCTCCATCTTTCAAGCGACCACGCAGATAAACGAAACCACGCTAAGCTTCGTGCCAAAAATTTTGCTAGTTGTCGTTGTCATCATATTTTTGATGCCTTGGATGATCTCGATGATGGTTGAATTTACCACTCGCATGCTTGATTTTATACCGGAATTTATCCAGTGACGAGGCTTGTTGATTTTTCTAAATTTACCTCAGTTAGGATAGGCGGCGTGCATGAAATTTTTGAGGTAAATAGCCTTGAAGATCTAAGCTCACCTCACTTTTTAGGCGCTGTGATGATAGGCGGGGGCAACAACCTTCTTATCTCGCCAAATCCCCCAAAAATGGCGATGCTTGGCAAGAGCTTTGACTATATAAATTTAGAAATTTGTGATGAAAAAATTTGCCTTGAGATAGGTGCTGCGACAAAATCAGCCAAAATTTATAACTTCTGCAAACAAAACAACATAGCTCTCCTTGAGTTTTTAAAAAATATCCCAGGCACACTTGGCGGACTTATAAAAATGAACGCTGGACTGCTTAAATTTAGCATAAGCGACAACCTCACGCATGTGCGTCTGGCTCGTGGCTGGGTGAGCAAAGAGGAGATAAACTTTAGCTACCGCCACAGCGGCATAGATGAGGCCATTTTGGGGGCTAAATTTAAGCTTTCTAGCGGCTTTGACGCAAGCATATCTGAAGCCAT
>NZ_CALACG010000288.1 GCF_937890585.1 uncultured Campylobacter sp. | reverse complement strand
ATTTGGAGCACTCACATCGCAAAAGAGAGAATTTACCGCTTTGGCGACCATGATAACTTCTGGCAGATGGGCGATACTGGACCATGCGGCCCTTGCAGTGAAATTTTTTACGATCAAGGGGCTGAACACTTTAACACACCAGAAGACTACATGGGCGGCGACGGAGATAGATTTTTAGAAATTTGGAACCTCGTTTTCATGCAGTATGAAAGAAGTAGTGATGGCAAACTAAGCCCACTGCCAAAGCCAAGTATCGATACAGGCATGGGTTTAGAGCGTGTTACTGCCATTTTACAGGGTAAATTTAGTAACTACGATAGCTCACTTTTTATGCCGCTAATTAGCGAAGTAGCAAATCTTTGTGGCAAACCATACGTCTATGAAAGTGGTGCAAGCTACCGCGTCATAAGCGACCACATCCGCTCTGTCACATTTTTACTAGCTCAAGGCACGACATTTGACAAAGAAGGCCGTGGCTACGTGCTTCGCCGCATCTTACGCCGTGCGATCCGCCATGGATATTTACTAGGCATAAAAGAGCCATTTATGTATAAACTTGTCGATAAAGTCTGCGAGCTCATGGGAGAGCACTACACCTATCTAAACGAGAAAAAAGCGGTTGTAAAAGAGCAAATCAAGCTTGAAGAAGAGAGATTTTTAGCGACTATCGCTAGTGGTTTAGAGCTATTTGAGAGTGAGCTTAAAAATACAAAAGAAATTTTTAGCGGAGAGGCTGCGTTTAAGCTCTATGATACATTTGGCTTCCCACTTGACCTAACGGCTGATATGCTTAGAGAAAAGGGCTTAAAGGTCGATGAGGCAAAGTTTGATGAGCTTATGAGCGAGCAAAAAGCACGTGCAAAAGCTGCTTGGAAAGGCAGTGGTGACAAGAGCGCAAAGGGCGATTTTAAAGAGCTACTTGAAAAATTTGGCGAAAACAAATTTGTAGGCTACGAGACATTTAAATCAAAAGGTAAAATTTTAGCCCTGCTTGATGAAGAGTTTAAAAACGTTTATAGCCTAGATGCTGGCAAAGATGGCTGGGTGATGTTTGATATCACTCCGTTTTACGCTCAAAGTGGCGGCCAGTGCGGCGACAGCGGCAAGATAGAAGGCAAGGCAAATGTGCTTGATACGCAAAAATTCCACGGACTAAATTTATCTTTAGTTGAGACTAGCGCGGCACTAAAAGTTGGCGACAAAGTTGAGCTTGAAGTTAGCAGCGATAGAGCGGAGATCACACGTCACCACAGCGCTACACACTTGCTTCACGCAGCGCTTAGAGCAGTTGTGGGCACTCATATCGCTCAAGCTGGCTCAAACGTCGAGGCAGACAGGCTAAGATTTGACTTCTCGCATCCAAAAGCACTAAGCGGCGAGGAAATTTCTAGAGTTGAAAATTTAGTAAATGAGTGGATCGTAAATGGCGCAAGTCAAGAGACCAAGCTAATGGACCTTGAAGACGCCAAAAATAGCGGTGCGATCGCACTATTTAACGAAAAATACGCAGACAAAGTAAGAGTCGTGAGCTTTGGCGAGGTCAGCAAAGAGCTTTGCGGCGGAACACACGTGAAAAATATCAATGAGATCGGCTCATTTTTCATCACAAAAGAGAGCGGCGTAAGCGCTGGTGTTAGGCGCATAGAGGCTGTTTGCTCAAGGGCTGCGCTAAATTTAGCAAGGTCTTTTAGAGCTGAACTTGAAGAGCTAAAAGATGAGCTAAAAAGCACAGAGCCACTAAATGCCGTTAAGAAACTAAAAGGCGAGATAAAGGGCTTAAAAGATAAGCTAAAAAACGCTAAAAGCTCTGGGGAGCTAGCCTTTACAAATGTAAATGAAACTAAACTTTGTGTGGCACACATCGATGGTGGCGACATAAAAACTTTGATAGATGAGTTTAAAAATGGGCATGAAAAGGCTGCTATTTTGCTAATCCAAACAGATGAAGAG
>NZ_CALACG010000287.1 GCF_937890585.1 uncultured Campylobacter sp. | reverse complement strand
TCTCGTGGGCTCGGAGATGTGTATAAGAGACAGGCTAAGATCAGTAGATGAGTAGCGCTTTTCATAGAAAAATGTCTGCCACTGGCGCACCATGCCAAGAAAGTTGTTGTTTAGGATGATGTTTATGACAGGGACATTTGTCTCATAAGCGGTCATCAACTCTTGGATATTCATAAGTATCGAGCCGTCGCCGGTGAAATTTATCACTAGATTATCAGGCATCGCACACTTTGCACCGATCGCTGCAGGGAGGCCGTATCCCATCGTGCCAAGGCCGCCACTTGTGACAAACTGCCTTGCGCGGTTAAATGGATAAAACTGCGCCACCCACATTTGATGCTGGCCGACGTCTGTCGAGATGATGGCCTCAGGGCCTGCTATCTTTGCGGTCTCCTCGATGACCCATTGTGGTTTTAGCACAGTGTCGCTGTCTGTGTAGCTAAGTGGGTTTAGCTTTGAATATCTATCTAAAATTTCTCTCCAAGGCGCGTAGTTTTCTGGCTTTGCTTTGACTTCGTCGTAAAGCTCGTTTAGCACGTTTGTTAGGTCGCCAACTATTGGAAAATGGGCATTTATGATCTTTGAAATAGAGCTTGGATCGATGTCGATGTGGATGATCTTTGCGTGTTTTGCAAATTCGTCCGTTCTGCCAGTGATCCTGTCGCAAAACCTAGCTCCCAGCGAGATGAGAAGGTCGCACTCACTCAAAGCCATGTTTGAAGCGTAGCTGCCGTGCATGCCTGCCATGCCTAAATTTAGCTCATCCTTTGCGTCAAGCACGCCAAGAGCCATTAGAGTTTCAACCGCTGGAATGCCTGTTTTTTGCATAAATTTGCGGATGATTTCGCTTGCATTTGATGCGATCGCGCCGCCACCTATGTATAAAAGCGGTCTTTTGGCCTCATTTATCGCAGCTGCCGCCTTTTTTATCTGCTTTTGGTTGCCTTTGTAGGTCGGCTTGTAGCTTGGCAGAGAAATTTCTTTTGGATATACAAAGTCGCCAAGCTTTGATGTGATATTTTTTGGAATGTCGATATGAACTGGTCCTGGGCGGCCTGATCTTGCGATGTAAAAGGCCTCTTTTATGATGCGAGGTAGCTCCTCGACGCTATTTACTAAGAAGTTGTGTTTGACACAGGGGCGTGAAATGCCGACTGCGTCGATCTCCTGAAAGGCGTCCGTACCGATCATAAATGTCGGCACCTGACCGCTTATAAGCACGATAGGTATGCTATCGCTGTAAGCCGTGGCAAGGCCTGTAACTGCGTTTGTAAAGCCAGGGCCGCTTGTTACAAATGCAACGCCCACTTTGCCGCTAACCCTTGCGTATCCGTCTGCTGCGTGCACGGCTGCTTGCTCGTGGCGAACCAAAATGTGTTTGTAGTAAGTTTGTTTGTATGTTTCATCGTAGATATTTAAGGCTGCGCCGCCTGGATAGCCAAAGACTATATCAACGCCTTCTTCGTGCAAGGCCTCGCTTATCATCTGCGAACCAGAAATTTGTTTTATCATCATTTTAGCCTTTTGATAAATTTATGGCTGATTATATCCAAAGCAATTTAAATCCTTTTTAACTCTTTGGCGATCTTTGGGCGTTTTTTAGAAAATTTATGAGCTAGCGAGGCTGGATAATGCAAAATATTTTACATATATTTATACATATTATTTTTAGTATTTTTGGATAAATTTAGCAAAAATTTAAGTCTAAAGCAG
>NZ_CALACG010000286.1 GCF_937890585.1 uncultured Campylobacter sp. | reverse complement strand
TCTTTTAGGCTCATCATCGGATACTGCCCTAAAGTTATTCTTGTCATTTTATTTGTGGCTGGGCTTTTATACTCTAAAATAAAAGATTTTTTGCCATTAGGGCGGATCTCGATTAGCATATTCTCGCCGTCACTAACAAAATATTTGCTCTCTTTAGGCTTTAGTGATTTTAAAAGGGTGTCATTTACTTGTGGGCTTGTCTTTGGCATAGTTTTTTACTGACCTATTTTTTAAAATTTTGTGGATTATATCATTAGTCAGTAAAAAAGTCAGTTAAAAAATATTTCGCTATCTTTTTACAACTTTTTACTTATTTTTACAACTTTTTACGTATTTTAGGGCTGTTTGTAGAGTTTAGCTGGAGTATCTTTTACAAGTTTTTATTTGTTTTTCTAAGTAGTGGTGTCCCCAACAGACTTTTAATAATATTAACAAAATATCGTTTTAATCGTAGTTTGTAGCGACGTTGTAAAAAATAGGTCAGTAAAAAACTCAGTAAAAGCTATTTTTGCCTATACTTTTTCGGCTCTATTAATCCAGCCTTTTTCATATCTAGCCAAAGTTGGGTTAGCTGAAATAATAGCCCGATAATAAGATATTTCTGCTCGGTCGTAGTCTTTATCAAAGCTCACTTCATTATACGCATTTATCGCGGCTAGAGTATTAGCGCCTAAAACGCCGTCCATTGTAACGCCCACAACCTTTTGAGCTACTTTAATGGCGTTTTTGCACCCAGCATTTACGCCAAATATAAACATTTCCGCCTGCTTTTGATAACTATTTATCTCATCAAGCCTCATGGCATCCCAGTAGTTCGCTTTGTAAAATTTCCCCACAAGCTCGACTAGGTTGTCGTCGTTATATAAAGCAATGCTAGCTTTTTTAAGATCGCCGTATGCGTTGATCGCTGCCTTTATTTGTTTCCACCCATTCCAGCTTGGATTTGCCACTTCGTAAATACCCATAAAAGTTAGCCCACTTTCTGTTGGGTTTTTATGTAGGGCATTTTCTGGACGGCTAAACTCTAAACTCATAAGCAGATTAAACGCTTGCATATAACTCATTTTTCATCCTTAAAATTATAGTCTTGTGGCGGCTTTGGCGAATAATCATCATAATAGCCACCGCCCCCAAAACTCTCTATTTTTTTATCGATTGCCTTATCAACGATCGCACTTATCCACGCCGTGCCACGCCACGCAAAAAAGCCACCAACGGCTAGGCTAAAGCGGTTTTCTTTCGTAAAATAAAATGTGACTTCGTAAAAAATCCAGCATATAAACATTGAGCTTATCGCGCTTATAATAGAATTTATTATTGCTTTGCCACTATGTAGCGGCTTATGGCTATCATTTTCAAGGCTTAGCACTCCGCCAACAAAGCCAACGACGGCAACCCAAAAATAAAAACCTGCCTTATTTAGTAAGTCCTCCATTACCTCCGCCTCTCTTAGTATTTAAATGTGAAAATATACATTATGACAACGGATAGTATTAGCTCAAAAATAACCATTCTATTTAGCCAAAATTTCTTAGTCTTTTTTATGATCGCTTCCATTTACGCACCCTTTTAAAAGTTCTTCACACGTCAAAAAATAGCCCATTAGCTCCTTTGCGCTTTGTAAATCACTAGGGCTATACTTTGGCTTTGTTGGCATTTTTTCAATGCACGCCACTGGGATAAATACATCTTGATATTGTGTTTTTACTATCACCTCAGGCTTTGAGCTACAACCGACTATAAAAAACGCCACTATTAGGCTACTTATTATTAGCTTCATTTAATAGCCTTTCATAAAAATTTAGCTTTTCCTCGCATGCGGCGTCTTTAACTGGCACTGCCACACGCTCAACCCTAGTTATAACACGCTCTTTTATCTTAGCTTCGTCTTGCTTTGACACGCTTAGGGCTTTTAGGCTTACATTTACAAGCTCTATCTTTGCTTTGCAAGTTTGCAAATCTGCTGTTATTACTGCATTGTCTGCCTTTTCTTGCGCTATCTTAGTTGTTAGCTTATCTATCTTATCGGCTGCGTTATTGTTTAGCCAGTAAAGCACGCCAACGACAAAGCTCAAAAATAAGATAGCCCCTATATAGAATTTATCACTCATCTTGCACCCTTTTTAATGGATTAACCACCCACACGCTTTTTAAAAATACCTTGTCGTCTGGTTGCATAAATGTATCTTTGTTGTATTCGTTCATCTCTGCTATGTCGAGCAATTTCCAGCCGATATAGATACGGCAATAAAAGCCACTTAAAAAGCCTTTGTAGCGGATCGTTTTGTAAAATCCAAATCGTGAACGTCCATCTTTTAGCTTTAGTGTGACCTTACAAAAGTCGCTTATTGCTCCGCCGTTGCTTGTGACTTTGATATTGCCTTGTACTCTTATACTTGACGGATCTATTTCGCTCACTTTTACGCCATTTATTCGGCTTGAAAAGTAGCCGATGCGATTTCTATATAGCCATAAAAGACGCACGAAATACGTCCTATTTTTGCCGTTTGGGTAGTGTTCTTTACGCCAACCACTATCACCGTTTATAGCGGAGTTCTCGCCGCCGTATAGGTCGCTTGCGTCCTCAAAGTATCGCGCCCACTTTGGCAAATGCTCGCTTTGCTTGTTGCAAAATAGTAGAGCGATCGGCACTACTATATAGCCAAGCATCTCTAGCGGTAGCTCAATAACTACAATACAAAAGAGTTGCCAAAGCTCTTTAAATTTAAGCATTACTCATCCTTTTTATCTTTTGGTTTTTCTTGCTCTTTTTCTTTATATTTAGGGCATTTAGGGCACTCGCTCCAAGTGCAAGCGCCGTCTTTATCTAGCTTTGATGCGCAAATTTCGCACCTTTTAATTTTTGCTCTCATTTCTTATCCTTTTTATTTGGTCTAGTTTTAACAATATCCGCGAATTCATCGCCGCTCAAATACCAGAACGGCTTTTTGCCATCTTCGTACTGAAACCTGCTAAAGTCATCTGGATGCGTTGCCAGATGACTAAACACTCTTAAAATGTTTGTCATATTGCTGTTATCCCAGCCTTCACACTTTCTAGCACGTAGAAAAACCACGATAGGGCATAAAATAATGCCTAAAACTAGGGATAAAACGCAGATTATTATGTAGCTCATATTTTTCTCCTATATTGAACGATCTATACTCCACAATAAACAACCTAAGCAAATCAAAGCCCCTACAACTAGCGATGTACCAGATACTATTAAATAGCTCATTTTTGCCCCCCTTACAGATGATCTGTCGGCGCTACCGTTATCGGCTCGCTCGTTGCGTTCAGCTTTTCGCGATCTGCGATCAATTCTTTATACTCCGCTCTTAGGTTTTCAAGCACGGCGCTGTTACCAATAATCAAAGCGTGGTTTATATAGTTTTTACACTCGGCGATCTCGGCTTCAACCTCTGCTAGTCTTTCGGCACGCTCATCGGTCTCACCAGCTAAAATCTCATTTAGCTCAGCTTCGTTTATCAACGTTAGCCCCTTTTGTATTGGCTTCTCATTGTCCTCGTATGCGTAAATTTCGTTATTTTTGTCTTTGTAGTATTTCATTTTGTTCCCTTACCTTAGTTCTTGCCACTCAAGCGGTGGATAGTTCTTGTATATGACTTTATATGTAGCTCCTGCTGGGATTAGCGCACTTATGATACATCCGTCCGCTGTGCCGTAAGATACGTTTTTAATAACTTTTACGCCGTTGATTTCCAACTCGCACGTTTGAGATGAGGATGATTGCTGCTCGCTCACCAGTATCATGATTGGTCTGCCAGTTGTGTTTGTATATACGACGCCATTTTTTCTTTGGCTCTTGACGTCCTGCCAAGTTTGATCTACGCCTATACTCTTGTTTATGTCCATTAGATCGCTTACAGCTTTTGGAGCAAATTTTTCGTCGCTCTCTTCTTTGGTGTATGCGTCAATCTTGTCGGTTTTTTTAAAAAAAGAGTCTTCGCACCATTTTTGTGTAGCCGCAATATCCCAAATTGTCGCCTCGTTTGCTGGGTTTTTGTTTGTGTTTTGGCTTTTTGCGATATAGATAACCCCATTTAGACTCACAACTGCTCCGATCGGATATTCTAAATCTTTATCCCACTCGGCAACGCCTCGCTGCAATTGATAGGCTAATGACTTATCCACACGGTTAAAAGCGGCGTTAAAATACTCCATAGGTGGAATAAATCCTAAATTCTCGGTTACGCCCCAGCCCCTTTTAATATTTGGAAACTCTACTATTTCGCCGTCTTTTGCATCACTAGCGAAAATCTCGTTTTTCGGTTTTTGGTGTATCATTGGTCCTCCTTAAATATCCTTGCAAATTTGCCGATGCCAAACCCTAAATTAGCCTTATTTTGGCTAAATCCAAAGCACTTAGCTTCAGCTATTAATATCACGTTTAGTCCCACGCCTACGGGGCGAGCTAAAATATCGTTTTTAAAAATCAAATTGATTAAGAATTGTGTAGTTTTGGTGTTTTTTAAGACCAAATTTAGGGTCATATCGTAGTTGTCAAATATGAAGTTACCAGCCCCTAATAAAAATTCTAGCGACTTGTAGATATTTTCCAAAGTGCCAGTTTGATAATTTTTAATAATTTTTGCTTTTATTAAAAATCTATAATCGCTATCGTTGAGATAAAAACTGCCTTTTAAAGAGTTGCCTAAGCGGTAAAACTCACCCTTATTAAAGCCTTGTTTTTTCTCAGTTTGGGTAAAGGCGAAAAAATATTTTAGTATTAGATTTTGTTGCTCTCTACTTACGCCTACGTGGCGACCGACCAAATCTAAAGCATAACCGCTTGCCGTATCAATATTTAAAATTTCGGCTACTTTTATGGCGTCGTCAAAGGTTTTATATACTTCATCATTTAGAAGCTTTGCGGTCGCCCTAGCCCTGGGCTTTTTGCGGTATTGCCAAATTAGCTCAACCATTACACTACCGCCAAATCAATATCGTTTTTATTGATCACGCATATCTCACGCACTGCTACTGGCAGGCTTTGTCTTCCGTTTATTGTGAATTGCGTAACCTCAAAGCCCTTAACATCGTTTATTATGCTATATAAGCGGCTAATATAAACGTCCTCGCCTATATTGAAAATGTGTTTAGATAATAGCTCTTTGATTTTATCCGTGTTTATATCCGTTGCGCCCTCTGTGCGTTTTATACGTAAAAATATTCTAGGGTTTATCTGCGTTGGGCGATCAAATTTAACCTCACGCTTAGCGCCTAGAAACTCAACCTCTAGCTTTGTTTGTCCTTGCACGCCACAACCGCCGATTTTCTTTTTTAGTATTGCTTCGCCTATTGCTGTATCATCACCGCCTAATACGATAGCGTTTAGGCTATGTGGTGCTACGCCGTTTGCATCTGTTTGGTTAGTGTAATTCTCCAAAACCTTGCATTGTTTTACGCCTTTTAAATTTAGTATGTAGCTTTCTAGCCCTTGACGCTCGTCGTTGTTGTTGATACTATGGCTTTGCATAAATCTAAGCAAAAGGTCGCCGTCGCTTTCCTCGTCAGCCCCTAAAACTGATTTTTGAGTAGCGACTATTCTATCAACGCCTAGGATTATCTCTTGCATTTCTAGCTCGTCTTGCTCGTTTATCCTAAACGCTCCCGTTTCTTGACTGGTTATACTAACGGCTTTTGACCCCTCTGTGCCTAGTGTTACTTCATAGTCGGTTACCCATAAATTGCTATTTTTATCTTTAAAAATTGTGCCTTTTTTGATAATAGTTCCACTAGCTCCGTGTATCGTTGCGCCGCTAGCTCTGCTATAATCTGCCGTTTTTCTTAGAAGTCCTGCGTAAGCTACGCGCTGGTCTAGCCACTCGCCAGTCGCCAAATAAGGGTCTAGCATTTGAGTGATAAAAGTAAGCACTTGATTGACCTCGCTTAACGCCTCGCTAAATAGCCCAATCATTTGCCCATCTGGTGTTGATGAGCCTAGCTCTAAATTTTCGCCGTAAATCGCCTTAAAGCCATTTTCTAAACGCTCTTTTATGGTCTCTAATTCATCGATTATTATTCTATTTTTACTCACTCGCATTTATATATAACCTTTGGCTTTCGTCGTAAATATCCCTATATTGCACCTCAATAGTTGCCTTGCGTTCGTTTGTGTTTATGTTTAAAATTTCTAAACTGCTAACGCCCTCAACGCTTAAGATTTGCCTTTTTATCTCGTCCCTCATTTTGTCTGTGTTAGGATTTTTTGATAAATAGTTAAACCACCTAACGCCATTTTCAAAATCTAAAAACCAGTCATTGTAAAGGCTTAAAATTTGCGTTTTAACGTTTTGGGATATTGCGGCGCTATCCGCTTTATGCCTTAGTAGCCAATCGCCCTCGCTATCTATCGCCCTTACTCTCATTTATTCCCCTTAGTTTGGTTGTGTAGTTGTGCCGCCGCTATCACCGCCATGTGTATGGTGTTTTAAACTTACGCCACTACCTATCATATCTTTGGCGGTAATTGTGCCACTACTTACGCTATTGCCCTCGACTTGTGAAAAATTGCCAACTAGGTTTTTATTCCCTACTTGCTTGTAGTCGCCCGTCTGTTCTATGTTGCCCTTGATTATGATTTTCCCCTCGGTTAGTTTTAGGTAGGTGCTTTTGCTTAGTGTTCGCATGCAAACGCCGTCTAAATCCACATCTTTAACCGCTTCTGGGCGTGGGCTAAAGCCAGTTAAAAAGAAGCCGTCCGAGTAGTCGTGTAGCCTAAAATCTAGTGGCTCACTTTTTGCCGCACTAGCAAACCAGCCGTCAATGCAACGCTCAGCAAATACACAAAGTCCGTGGTCGCCCTTTCTTATTGGCGTAGTGATCACAAAATCGCCACCTCTAAAAAATTGCACTGGCACATCATCTATCGGCGGCAATGGCACGCTTACGCCGTCACGTTTTAGCTCGTTTATCATTAGCTCAACTTGCACCGTATTATCGCCTGCGTTAAATTTAAGCACCTTAGCAGGTAGCGCCGTATGCATCCCTGCCTCAAAGCTTAATAATCCACTATCAAAAATTTGCGTTAAATTTGGATCGTTCATTTTTTCTCTACTTTGTGAAATTTTCCATTTATTGCGATTAATTCCGTTTGCCACGTATCGTTTAGAAAATCGCCACTATGCGTTAATTGGGTTATCTTGTAGTCGCCGTCATATTCGCTTAGAATTGATTGTATTCGCACTAGCGAGCCGATATTTAGTTTAGGGTTTAATAAGCACGTAACCCTTAGTCCGTCATCGGTCTTTTCTGGGCTATTGATTAAGCCAGTTTTTTCACTTAAAATAAAGCCCTCACTATCGTTGATAATTTTATCCTTTGGCAAAATGTTTAAATTGCCGTCTAATATATGCCAGTTAGCGTCATTATTTTTGGCTACGTGTTTTAAATAGTCCTTTATATCGCCGCTTAATACTTTACATCTTGGCAAGGCTTTATCTTTTGGCAAATCTACAACGCCTTGCTTTGAGCTTGACATCGCTTTAACACACATATTTACTACGTCACTATCTTTTACGCCAGCTTTTAGCGTTGTGTATAGCCTAGATTTTGAGTAGTCATTTTGTCCGTCACCACACTCAATATGGGTAATAAAATCTAAATCATTGCGACTGGTATAAGCTTGCGTTATTTGCCCTGCAAAAATTAATCTTGGCTCGTCGTAGCCTGCAAATAATTTCACTTGGTTAAAAATTTTATTCGCTATTTGGTTGCGGTTGTTGGCGTTTAGGTTATAAATTTCTATTTTGCTAGTGTTTGGCTCTTCGCTTATCGTTTTTTCAATATTAAAACTTATAGCGAGATTATCTATTACTATACTTTGCGTGCTGTTGCCTATTTCTAAGCGGTAGCGCCTGCCGTATTGCCTCACGTCCTATCCTTTGCTAGCTCGCTCATTGCTGTGTTAAACTCTTTTTTATCGACGGCGTAAAGCTTCAACCGCTCGCCCAGCTCGCTATAATCTACGCAATTAACGCCGCTTTTTGTGGTATCAACTAGCATTAAAACAAAAGGCAGGTTCTTATTAATAAGACTAGGAGCATTAACCGCCAAGCCCTTATTAAAAGCCAAAATTTTATTTGTGTTTAGATCGGTTAAATCATATTGCCAAACTGCTCCGACCTCGTTATACTTGAGTGTTAGCTCTAGCTCCATATCAAATATGTTAAAATTTTGCGTTTGTTTTAACTCTTTTGTTGTCATTATTTCGTAAATCAAAATATATCCTTTAAAAGGCTTGTTTTCTTTTGTTTAGGTTCGGTCTTGCCTAAATTAACACCTCTTTTACCTACATTTAGTCCTTTCGCCGTTTTTGTTTCAACAATAAAAACCTCCTCAAGCGTGAGCGTAACGTCAGCGTATAGATCGCTTTCAGTGGTTACCTCTATGCTTGTAATTAGCATATTCCTATATGTTTTTAGCCCTGTTGTTACGATCAAAAACTCGCCGCTCTTTTGCACTTCTAAAAGCTTTTCGTATAGGCTTTGTAGTCTATTTTTGGCAGTGCTATTATCCTTATTTTCTTTTCCGTCAGTTAAAAATGGTGCTATTTCGCGTATTTTCTTATCGACGCCAAAAATCCTAGCGTATCGCATCGCTTCGTTTTTTATATGCTTTACATTGTTGTAGAGTTTGTATGCCTTTTGGGTAAAACGATGGGCGGTTTTTATATATGGCAGATTAAAACGGATTACTTGCATAATCTCGTCAAATTGTGTAAAGCTAGGTGGCTCATAAGCCACTATTTTACCCTTGATTGTTATTTGTTTCGGCTCTAGCACAGCGTGATCTGCTACATTTGCCCCGCTTTCTATCGGATTTTTGGTAGTGCGTAGCGTGCTTTTATTGTTTTCTTGCTCGGTTGCATCTAATCTAAAAGTGCCTATCTTACGGCTTGTTACTTCGATCATTAATAGCCCCCTCTTAAATTAGCTTGGGTAAATGCTAGGTCGCTTTTTTGCCTATTGTTTATTATTTGGTTAGCCATTTGTGGGTTATTTGTATTTATATTAATAGTTGTTGTAGCTGTTCCGCCGTTATACTGTACCGATCTATTGTTGTCTGCGTATTGTGTAGCTAGTGCCGCCTTTGGCGTATCGTTGCCAAAGCCAAATAAATTTTTTGTCCCCTCCCACATATCTTTAGCGGTCTGACCTATATCAAAATTTTTAACGGCGTTGATAATCGGGGCTATATACTCGTCATATTGTTTTTTAATCCATTTAAACGGCACTTCAAACGCCTTAAGGATAGCGTCGCCCACTTCTTGAAAGCCTTGTTTTATCAGTTCCCAGTCGCCCGTAAAAATACCATATAGCATTTTAAATACGCCGATTATTGCATTTACGCTTTGGGTTATAAAATTAACCACAAAATCCCAAACTTCTTTTATTGTTGGTTCGATTTCTTTATATAACGCAATAGCTTTTTTGCCCCACTCGATACAAGGCTCCCAATAGTCACCAAATAAGCTTTCGCCGCCATCTAAATAGGTCATTAGATCATCAATTAGTAAAATAAGACCGCCTATTAGCAAAATTACCCAGCCGATAGGGTTGGTTAAAAATGCCGCTAGCATTGCACGTTTAACGACCTGTCTCT
>NZ_CALACG010000285.1 GCF_937890585.1 uncultured Campylobacter sp. | reverse complement strand
ATATAATATAAAAATATAATGAGAAAAAAGAATTTTTATACAAAATATTTCAAAAATGAAACTTTTTAGATATACAAATAGTAAAAGCAAATTTATTTTGGTTTATCACTTTGTGGATAAAAATTTAATTTTATATTGATATTAATTATTATTTTGATATAATTGCGCCACTGATTTATATTTCGTAATTTCAGTAGTTAAAGTATTTTTAATACTTATGTTATTTTATAAATTTAAATGATAAAATCAGTTTTGATTACTAAATTTGTTAAGTAAATAGCAAAATTTAGTCGTGTAGAAATTTAACAATATTTTTGTGACATATATTAGAAATAGAAAATAGACAATTTAATCTGAAAGGATATGTAATGAACAAGCATTTATTTGCACTTTTGGCTTTAGCAGCACTTAGCAGTCACTCTTTAGCTCACGAATTTTGGCTTTTTGGAAGCAGCAAGGAGGTAACTAGCGTTGATATCGGCTACGCAGACGACTTCCCGACTGTTGAAAAGATCCCAGACAACAAGACCGGACTATTTGAAGCCCCATACATTATAAACAAAAATGGCGAGAAACTGAGCCTAAAACAAAGCGGCGAAAACTACCATTATGAAAGGGCCAAACTAGAGGACGGCTCATACCTTATAGCTGGCGAGTATAAGCCTACGTTTTGGACAAAAGCAGGCGATGGCACATGGCACATGGGCAAAACCAAAGAGGACATCAAGGACGCCAAATACTGCAAAAAAGCAAGCATGAGCGCAAAAGGCGTCATAAATAAAAACGCAAAAGATAGCTCAGTCACAAAGCCGTCCAACCAACGCCTAGAGATAGTCCCACTTGACAATCCAGCAAATTTCAAAGTGGGCGTGCCATTTAAAGTGAAAATTCTATTTGAAGGCAAACCACTAGAAAATGCTACACTTGATGGAACATTTGATGGCTTTTTGAAAGAAAAAAGCGCATTTCACGGCCAAACTGAGCCAGATGGTACGATAGAAGTGCTTGCGCTTAAACCTGGAAAATGGCTGCTACAAACAGTGCATAAAATGCCATTTGCTGACTCAAAAATTTGCGATGATGAGACGATCGCTGCAACACTTGCATTTGAGCTAAAATAGTAAATTTAGCAGTGGGCGTATCGGCTTGATACGCTCTTTTTTCGTATTATTTTGTTGCATTTGAGACTATTAGGGTATAAATAAAATTATCTCCATTATTTTTATAATAATTATTAATATACTTACTCGCTTTTTCAAAAGATTTTATAAAGTTGCTTCCAGAAAAGCTCCAGCTATCATATGTAATGATGACTTCATAACCATTTAACCCATAAACATCTCCACCAAGCACCGTCATCTCTTTTTCTTTGATAACGTCTAAAACTTTAACAACATCGTCAAATTTCCAGCCAATCTCATAAACACCGATTTTATCTCTTAGAAAAATCCCCCTACTTAATAGCGATTGAGGTAAAATATTCATAAAGTCTAAATCTATAATCATAAATTTTCCATCATATCCGTCCAAAACGGCACATTTTTATATTCACTTATATATTTTGGAATATCAACACCACAAAATTCATGTAATAAATACTCTTGTAAATTTCTACCATAATAGACTATATCGCCATAATATATTGACAAGACCGCAGATCGTTATCATCATTCATCTCTGGCATAAATCTATGAGAATAGACTGGTATAATCTTTGGTGCATTTTTATATAGTTCAGCTACAACTTCAACTCTTTGTTCTCTTGATATCTTACACCATTGATCTGGCGAATAAGTGCTATTTGGTATATATTCTTCAAAAGAGGCGCTTTTCACAAAATCATAAAAATGTTGCATCATATTTTTTATTTTCGCGACATTTTCACTTGAAAAATCACGCCAATCGTAAAAACCATCCGAAACTGGCAGAGCTGTAGTCAAAAATGACTTTAACGAAAGAGGAAATTTAATCTCGTAAATTTCATATATTTTTTTAATCTCGCCTTGAGTAAGACCGGCGTCAAGTTTAATACCTCTATCTTTCAGGAGTTTAATAATTTCTAAATACACTATTCAATCCTAATAAAATTTTTATAATGATTTAAATAAATTCCAAAATCTAAAATTACTCCTACTAAAGTTGATATTTTAGACCCACAGTAATCATTCTCTAAAGTATTTAATATATTTGTATAGAAATATAGATATTACGACTTATAACAAAATACAAATAGTTGAAACTTACAAGAAAATACAATTTTTATTTAAGAATTTAAAAAATGGTGACCCATACGAGACTCGAACTCGTGTTACCAACGTGAGAGGCTGGTGTCCTAACCGCTAGACGAATGGGCCAAAAGATGGTGCCCCGTGTAGGTCTCGAACCTACGACCCCATCATTAAGAGTGATATGCTCTACCAACTGAGCTAACGAGGCAAATTAAACCTACGAAACAATTTAAAAGTATAATCATAAAACTTATAATCTTAAAATTTAATTTGACACTCAATAA
>NZ_CALACG010000284.1 GCF_937890585.1 uncultured Campylobacter sp. | reverse complement strand
AATTTAGCCTAGCAAACATAATCAAAAATGCAGGCAATGCCAGCACAGCAGATTTAGGCTTTGAAGTAGAAAACTACTTTAACAAAAGCAACGGTCGCTTTGTTTTGCCGCCTGACTTTGGTGCGAGATTTAGCGATAGTATCACAACGACGACACAAGGCGCAGGCGCGATCGCGACTGAATTTAGAGATGATTTGCTCATTGAAGAAGTAAAAAAAGAAAGCCCACTTTTAAGCGAGTGTAGCTGGCTTGATGGGTTAAGCCAAAGGGTGGAAATCCCACGCAATAACTCAAACATTACCGCTGATTTTGTAGAAGAAGGACAAAGCAGAGATAGCGAAAACTTATCGTTTGACAAGATCATTCTTGAGCCTCATACGTTGCTCGCAACTATTAGGATCACAAGAACGATGATGAATATGTCAGCCTTTGGACTAGAGAGCTTTGCATACAAAGCGATGAAATTTGCAATACGTAAAAAACTTGAAGAAGTGATCCTTTACGGCAAAGGCGTAATTAAAGGCATTTTTGAGATAAGCGGAGTACCAAGCATCGCAGGATATATGACTGCTCCGACGCTAGAAAAGACTTTAAACTTTGGCGACACACTAGAAAATAACAACGGCAATATCGCAAATGCTAAATTTGCGCTAAAAAATAGCGATGTAAGCAAGCTAAAAGCAACAGCGCGCGGCGTGTCAAATGAAAAGATGCTAATCGAGGAGCTAGGAAACCTACAAGGCTATCCATACTTTACGACACAGCTTATCAAAAGCGGTGATGTAGTATTTGGTGATTTTAAAGACATCTTTATCGGCTCATTTAAAGGCATTGAGCTACTTACTCACAATGAAAGAGGCGGCGATATTATCCTAGAGCTATATTTAGACGTAGATGCCAAACTTGCACGTGAGAAGTCATTCGTAATTTCAAAGACAAGCGCATAAAAATGTCAAATTTCACTAAGTCTATGCAATTTTTAATGAGGCTTGAATTTAGCAGTCCAAGCCTTGCACTGCATAAGAACGAAACCGAAAACGGCTTGACATTTTTTGGAATTTATGAGTGCGCCCATCCTGATTTTAAGGGGTGGGAGCTTGTAAGACAAGCGCTAAAGAGCAAAAGCTTAAAAGAAGCTAGCGTTATACTCTATAACAACAGCGATCTTGTGGCTTTAGTCTATGAGTTTTATAAGCGAGAGTTTTGGGATAAGATGCGGCTTGATGAGGTAGAAAGCGACTTAAAAGCCAGCGAAATGTTTATTTTTGGCGTAAATGTAGGCACAAAAGTAGCCATAAAGCTCACTCAAACGCTTTTAAATGTAGCAGTTGATGGAGTTATGGGGACACAAACATTAAATGCGCTAAACGCATACGACGAGGACAAATTTAACGTTGAATTTGACAGCTATGAGATCGCATATTATGCAAGTCTAGTTAGCAAAAATCCAAAACTCAAAATTTACGCCAATGGCTGGAAAAATAGAGCGTTGGCAATTTAGAAAGGATAAAAAAATGAAGTATAAAATTCTTTACAATACGAGAATATCAACAAAAAACTATAAAGAGGGCGATGAGATTGAATTTAAAGATGGCACGGATGAGCTTTTTATAAAAAGACTAATTGATATTAAGTGCATCGAGCCATTAGTGGGCAGTGAAAAGCCAAAAGAGGCTAAAAATCAAAGAG
>NZ_CALACG010000283.1 GCF_937890585.1 uncultured Campylobacter sp. | reverse complement strand
CCCTTATCCGCACCGTAAACCAGCTCGAGCAAATCCAAAGCGGCGAAATCTGGGTGGACGGTGTAGACGTGGCCAGTCCCGCCACCGACCTAAACAAAATCCGCGCCGAAGTCGGCTTCGTGTTCCAACATTTCAACCTGTATCCGCATTTGAGCGTGCTGGAAAACATCGTGCTCTCACCGATAAAAGTGAAAAAGCAAAGCCGTGCCCAAGCCGAAGAAAAAGCGCTGCAACTCTTGGAGCGCGTGGGCCTGGCGCATAAAAAAGACGCCATGCCCGGCGAGCTTTCCGGCGGCCAGCAGCAGCGTGTCAGCATCGCTAGAGTGCTTACTAAAAAGCCAAAGATCATCTTTGCAGACGAGCCAACGGGTAACCTTGACAAGCAAACGGCAAATGAAGTGATGCAAGTTTTATTTGACTACATAAATGAAAATAACGCCGCCCTTGTTTTAGTCACTCACGACAACGACCTAGCCGCAAAATGCGATAACTCATACAAGCTTGAGAACAAAGAGCTTGTGCAAATTTCTTAAAATTTAGCTTCAAATTTCTAAAAACGACCACATAAATTTAAAAACAAAGTAAAATTTTGTAAAATTAGCAAAAAATTTAAAAGAGCAAAATGGAACTAGTAGAATTTTTTGGAGCCGATAAAGCAATAGTTTTTATGCTTTTGTTTGCACGCCTAAGCGGTCTCATCGTATTTTTTCCATTTTATTCGCACAATCAAATTCCTCTTAGCGTAAAAACGCTTTTAGTTTTTGTTCTTTGTGTCGTGCTTTTTCCTCTCTCAAAAGCTCATGAAAACTCTATAAATTTCCTAGTTGGCGAGATACTTGGCGAGGTGATGCTGGGTCTTAGTGCAGGACTTATGCTAACTATCATCTTTGCCACGCTTCAAATGGCAGGCGAGCAAATCTCGATGGTCATGGGCTTTTCGATGGCGTCGGTACTTGATCCGCAAACTGGTACAAACTCCCCAGTCATAGCAAACCTTATAAATTTCATCGCACTGCTAACATTTTTGGCATTTGATGGACATCATTTACTCCTTCAGTTTTACGCTAGCTCACTTGCTGTGGTGCCTCTAGGAGATTTTTATCCACGCCCTGGCATCATGAGCTATGCGATAAATTTATTTACAAATTTGTTTATGTTTGGCTTTATCATGTCATTTCCGATCATCGCGCTTTCTTTGCTCTCAGACTCCATTTTTGGCATGCTTATGAAGACAATGCCGCAGTTTAACCTACTAGTCATCGGCTATCCTATCAAAGTAACGATCGGATTTTCCGTTTTGATAGCCATTTTAGCAGGCATTATGAAGATCATGAGTGACCTACTTTTAAAAGTGATAAATGATCTGCCAGCTCTGTTTTTTTAAGAAAATAGCAATGAAATTTATCATAGAATAGGCTTTTACTATTACAAGGAGGGATGATGAAAGTTGCTCTAATAAATAAAAATCCAGCAGTTTCACGTCTGATAACTTTAAGTCTGAATAAAATCGGTACCGAATATAGCGAATTTGAGGATCTAAATGGATTTGACGATGCTCAGTTTGACTTTATCATAATCGACAGCGACGTGGACAGCAGTGAACTTGCGACTACAAAAGATGTGATGTATCTAGCAAGTCGTGGCGAGAGCAAACCAGAATTTGCTACTTTGATGCTTGAAAAACCATTTTTACCGACTGAATTTATAAGTGTTTTTGAGCAAAATAGGCCAAAAGATGAGCCAGCTCCTGAGCATGGTGCGAGCGAGCAAGGCGAAAGCGACTTTGGCGACTTTAGCGATGAGGCTATGAGTTTTGACGAGATGTCAGGGTTTAAGCTGCCTGATATAGATACAAATTTAGAAAATTTTGCAGATCTTGATAAAGAGCTCTCAGAGGGCGTTAGCGATGATCTTGAGATGGATAGTGACATCAGCATGCCTGAGATCGAAAGTGATGAGGGACTGCTTGACTCTTTGGAGGAGCTTGATGAGCTAAAAGAGCTTGTGAGCGAAGACCTGGCTGATGAGAGTGAGACAGCAAGCGAGAGTGCCGAAGAAGAGATGGACCTTGGTGCTGCAATAGGCAAAGAGAGCGATCTAGCCGAGCTTAGCTCGCTTGTAGATGAGATAGAAAATATGCCTGAGACTTCTGAGATAGATGAGGCTCTTGGGGAAAATTTAGATGATATTATTAGCCAAAATGACGTTGTGGGCTTAGTTGACGACGAGAAGATAGATGGCGAACTTGACGAGATAGATCAGAGTAAATTTGAGCTTAGTGAGATTGATTCGCTTGATGAAGAGCTAAATAGTGAAGAGGCTGATGAGACTGATGCTAAAAATTTGGAGCAAGAAGAGCTAAATTTAGATGAGCTAGCTAAATTTGATGATAAAGATAGCCTTGAAAATGAGATAAATTTAGAAGATGAGCCTAAAGATGAGGAGAATTTAGATGAGATCTCTGAGGCTGATGAAGAGCAAATTCAAGTAGATGATGAAAAAGCAGAAGAAGATATAGAAGAAGAGGCTTTGGATGAAATTTCAAGTGAGGAGCTAGAAAATTTAGAGCCTAGCGAAAGCGAAAACGCTTCTAGCAAGATGCCAGTAGAAGAGCTAGAAGATGTGAGCGAGCCAGAAGCCAAAGAAGATCTAAACCTTGCTGATGAAACTTTTGAAGAAGAAAACGCTCAAGAAGAAGACGCACAAGAAGAGAGCAAAGACGCAGCATCAAGTGAGTTAAATTTCGACGTGGCATCGATAGATGATATAGATGAAAACACGATGTTAGCGGCATTTGGACTAAAAGATATACCTCAAACAAGCTCAAAAAATGATGCAAAAG
>NZ_CALACG010000282.1 GCF_937890585.1 uncultured Campylobacter sp. | reverse complement strand
AGGACATCTATGGTGTCACGGGGGAGACTTGAACTCCCGACCTCCGGCTTATGAGGGTTTAAAAATAAACCTTGTGTAAGCACCAAAAAGACGGCACATAGCCAGTTTCACACTAGGTATCTGCTACATTTTGCTACAAAGTTATATTGCATAGGTAACAAAGATGCAATATCTAGTCAAACGAAATGGCATATACTACTTTAGAGTAGCTATCCCACTATATCTGAGGCCTTATTTTGGCAATAAAACCGAATACATAACCTCCTTCCTCACAAAACGCTTTGATACAGCAAAAAATCGTGCTAAGATCTACTCTATAATTTTTAACGCGATCAAAAAGGCATGGAAGATGAATTTGAGCAGCGAACTTATAGAGCACTTGGTGCTTATGCTTTTAAAAGCCAAGGAGGCCAAAAGTATCAAAGAGCATGATATGCTTGGCAGATATATAAATTTAGATGGACTACTATCACTAAATTTGTTTTTAAAACAGAGTTTAAAAGAAGATAGCTTGCCCAGCGTCATATCAAAAGAGGTTGATGAGATCTGCAAAAAGTTATCTTGCACTGATCCTCACACCAAAAAGCTTCTTGGCAAAAGAGTGCTTGAGGCAACGATAGATAACATAAATCACATATCATATAAGATGTGCAAAAACCAAAAGCTACTAAATGATAAGCAACAAGCATTTGTGCCACTTGGTAAAAAGCATAAGAGCACAAATTTAGATAATGGCACCAAAGACAAGATAGCAAAAGGTGTTAAAGAGGCTAACATAGATAGCTATCAAGACGACATAGAGACTTTAAAGAAGCATAATCTAGTACTGCCTTTCACTAAAAAGTCCTTAAAGCACTCTGTTTGTGAGCTAAGAGATGCCATAAATGAGCTAGCTAAACAAAAGGGCGCACTCACACAAAACGATATCCTAAGAATATTTGGTTGTGAGTTATTGCCAGATGGAGATAATGAGCTAAGCGATGATCTCAAATTTGGATATGGAAATTTAAATGATCCTACCTTTGGTGGTCAGGTGAAGCTATATAAGGCAGATAAATATAAAGATAAAGGCATAGTTTTAAGTGACATTGAGGCTAAAGATCTTGCTTTGAATGATACAAGTGATGCTAGTGGCATGACTTTTAATGAGGCTATAAATTTCTTTCAAAAGCTCTTCTCAAATAGAGCTAAAAGCTTTATATCGCAGCTAGACTCAACTGCTAAAAACGAAAGCAAAGCTAACTTGGTCGCACTAAATAGCGCATTTAAAAACTATATATCAAACACAAGTATTTCAAACAACTGGAGTGATAGTACATTTGGTCTTGTTAGACATGTAGGACGGCTAATGTCTATGAATTTTGGTGATGAACTAGATATCAAAAAGATAAAAAGAGATGACTTGCTAAATTTTAGAAATGTCTTGCTGCAACTACCAACCAAACTCTCTCAAAATAGTCTCTATAAAGATAAGAGCCTAGATGAGATCATAGCTTTAGCAAAGGATAGACCAAAAATTTCTAAATCAACCATCAAAAAGTATATTATTAGAGTTAATGAGTTTTTTAAATACTGCTATGATAGCGACTATATAGATAAGAACCCAGCAGTAGATCTACAAATAAATTTAAACCAAGATGACGTTACAAATAAAAACCCCTATGAAGATAGTGATGTAAACGCACTTTTGGATATTGTTAGTAAGATTAGATCAAGTGGGGATACAAAAAGCCAAAGGATCAGCAAAGATGAGCTATTTTTCGTTACTCATATAGCAGCCTACTCTGGTATGAGACTAAATGAGATAATACAGTTAAACACGGATGACATAGTCGAAAAATATAACATAGTATGCTTTAGTTTAAATACAAAAATAGATATAAAAACAGGCAAGAGCAAGACTTTAAAGACTAGAAACTCTGTAAGGATAGTTCCTATCCACTCTAAGTTAAGTAGCATTGGGCTATTTGAATTTATAGAGAGTAAAAAGAAGCTAGCTAGGAAATGTGGCAAAGCAGTTAGGTTATTTAGCTGTGATAATAAAGACTTTTCTGAGTATTTTAGAAAGAAGATCAATACTAAAGTTATAAAAGATGGTGATAAAACAAGGACATTTCACTCATTTAGACACACATTCATAAACAAGCTCATCCAAAGCGGCCAGAGGGTTGAACATATAGCTGCCCTTGTAGGACACGAGCAACAATACAAGATCACTATGAATACTTATGGCGAACCAGTAACTCCTAAAATTCTAAAGGATCTAGTCGAGGAGATAAATTTTTATCAAGGAGGGGAAGGGTGAGCGTAGTAAACTATTTAGAATGATGGGATTGTTAACATAAATAGTAAAGGTTGATTTATAATTTAAGGTTATTTAAGATTCTGAAATTATGCTTAATTTTATGACTTTTTAATATTTTGCTATATGTTATTTTATTTATCTTAAACGGATCAATAAACAACGAAAAGCATAACCTGAACCAGCTTGCATATATATTCTATATATGGTATTTGCTATCAAAAAGCCATCTTGTATTTCATTTGGGCGAGGATACTTTTTGTCCGACAAGTCAGACAAAAATACCTCGTTAGGGATAGTCCCTAAAACCCTATCTTCACACTCTTTTCTTCTTTTTTTAGAGCGACTTCAAGCTCTAGTCTATGGCAAAAGTCGTCGCCATTTTTTATAGGTCTAAATTTAGCTTGTCTTCTAACACTTGCAAAGTCTCCAGGCGCTAGCAAGCCTAAATTTAAAACCTTTTTGGCTGCGTTTTCGTCAAATTTGACTTTTAGTAATGTGCACTCTTTTTTAAACAAATTTTGCGCTTGCTCTGGCAACAAGTACCCAAATTCAAGCTTTAGATCAAACCTTCTAAGGCTTGCTTTATCGAGGTTGTCGATCAAATTTGTTGTGGCGATAAAGATGCCATCAAAGCTCTCCATCTGCACTAACATCTCATTCACTTGGGTTACTTCCCAGCTTCTTGTAGCCATGCCTCTATCTTGTAAAAAGCTATCAACTTCGTCAAAGACTAGCACTGCATGTTTTTCTTTGGCTTCTTTGAAGGCTAATGCTATATTTTTCTCAGTTCCTCCTACAAACATAGATAAAAGATCGCTTCCTTTTTTGATGATGATCGGCTTTTTTAGACTTTTAGCGATAAATTTAGCATAAGCACTTTTGCCAGTTCCAGGCACACCATAAAGGCATATTCTTGCGTTTTTATTTGCTTTTATGCCTTGCATTAGTTCGGTTAGGTCGCAGTCTGAGTTTACAAAATTTGGATCGTAGCTACTTGGCAGATCATCTCTTGGATTGTAATCTCTTATCTCCTCGTAACCTTGTGCTTTTAAAGTGTTGTTTATTACTCGCTCAAAGGCTTTGTTTTTATCTTTTGTGTTTAAATTTGAAACTACTAAGCTAGCATTACTAACGACTGCTGGGGCTACAAATCGATTTTTAGCTAGTTTTTTAACAAGCTTATTGTCTATCAGATTTTCACTATATTTTTTTATGATCTTTGCTCTTACATCTTCAGTTGGTATGCCTATCTCTATGGCTAGGTTAAACCTTCTAACCACGGCCTCATCCATATCAAAAATGTTATTTGTTATCCAAATAGTAGGCAGCTCATTAGTCTCAAGAGATCTATTTATAAAGGCTTTGCCATACTGTCTTTTTTCGTCATTATTTGTGTTAAATATATCCTCTGCTTCGTCATACATCAATAAATTTGATCCAGCGGATAATACCTTTTGTGCAAGGCAATACGACCTCAGCCTTTGACATTCATCCGCATATCTGTCTCCATCATCATAAGCTACTTCATAAAGTTTTAAATTTAACTCACTAGCTATCACTTTGCTAAGCTCTGTTTTACCAGTTCCTGCTGAGCCATATAGGAGTACATTTACTCCTTTTTGCTTTTTGCTAATGGCACTTTTTAGAAACGAGAGCAAAATTTTCACATCTTCTTTTATGTGTGGGTAGTTTTTTGTGGTCAAATTTGTCTTGCTACATGGCTTTATCGAGCTTTCAAATATCTCGTCCATGCTTTCGCATTTAACAAACAAATCACACATAAAGTTATTGTTTATGACATCGATTTTATATTTTAGGTTATGCACATTATTTTCTAGCTTTATAATCGAAGTCTTGGCAAAGATCCCATCTTTTCTAAAGGCTTTTTGAACATCGCCGAAACGTAAATTTAGTATCTTTGAGATGGCTTTTGTGGCTTGTATGTTGTTTAGATCTCCTAGTAAACTGCAAGCATTAGATATCACTTCGTAGTTGTACATGATCGCAACAAATCTCAATATATCTCTCTCAGTACTATTTAGACCTAAATTTGCTTGAAGTAAATTTAGGTTGTGTTCAAGATCTTTTAGTTCGCATGAAATTTGACTTTTTTCAAGAATTTCAAGTCTGTTTTTAAGATTTTGGATATCTTCTTCTTTGGGCTCTTTTGACTCGATGCCCAAAAACTCTAAAACATCGTCATATCCGCTTCTTAGCAATTCTCTTTCTCCTCCGAGATCAAAAATAGCACGAAGTGTCCAAAGTGTCGTAAGCTCATATATCTCGCTATCTACGTAAAAAATCTCTTTTTCCACGACAAGCTCCTTTTGCTTTTGTTTAGAGCTATTTTACTTGGCATAAAAGACATTTTTATGTCCATAATAATAAAAATTTGGGAAATTTGTTGTGAAAGACAAATTTAAAAAGAGCGTCCTAAAACGCTCTTTATTTACTCCAGTGTATCACCACTATATGGCAGCTCCAGAGCTTTTATATTTGCCACTGCATTTCCAGCGATACCCTTTATAGAGCTGTACATATTTATGGTGTTATTTAGTACTTTTTCTATCTGCTTCTCTCTTTGCTTCCATATCTTTTGCATCGCGCGCTTTTCACTATCTAGATCGCTTTGCATGGTTGAAAATGCCTCTACTATCGCTTCTATTTGCATTTTAAACTCATTGCTGGTTAAAAAGTGATAGAGTAAGCTCATCTTGTCGCTTTTGTTCTCTTGCGCGATCAAGACGTGGTGTATCCTTATGAGTTGTTCTCTTAAAACAGCGCTTAAGCCTTTAAATTCCTCAAACGTGCAGATCCAAACTCCTTCATATAGCCCCATCCTTTGCATCTCGCTTGGCATCGCATCAGTGACTATGACGCCGATATCAGCACCTTTTTCTCTCATATCAGCCTTAAATTTCTCTATCCAGGACCTTTGAAATTCTTTCGTTCTCTTGCTCTCATAATATATCGTTCCGCAGTTTTGAGACTCCCTTGTATGCACGATCTGCACGCAGTCAGCACCTCTTGCACCTTTTTTGATCTCATCAATAGTATCAAATGGAAATTTCTCCCTCAGCCACTCTTCTATCGCGAGCTCCTGCACCTCACCTTGAAGCTGCATGCTACCTTGCTCGGCCTTTCTTTGGGCTATTTGAAGTTGCTCTTGAAGCTGTTTTAGCTGTTCCTCTTTTTGTCTAAATTTAAGCTCATTTTGCTCATCTGCAGCCTTTTGTATCTTCTCTTTTTCTTCTTTTAGCTTTTCATTTAATGCTAGCTCAGCCTTTGCGGTTATGGCAGACTCCATCTCCTCTTTTTCCCTTTGAAGCTGCAAAATTTGAGCCTTTGTAATATTTAGCTCTTTTACTTGATTTGACTTCTCTTCAAGCTGTTTTTGCAAGAGTGCCACCGACTCATTTTGCTCGTCAAGTATCTCTTTTCGCAGCTCATCTTGAAGTCTTGCTCTTTCCATTTTTAGCTGTATTTGCGTAGCTTTTTTGATTTCTTCCTCAAATTTCTCTTTTTGATCTTGCAGTTGCTGCTCTTTTGTTCTTAAACTCTCAAAATAAGCCTCCTGCTCCTTTCTTTTAGCCTCAAGTTCAGCTTCAAGCTGCTTCTTTTGGGCTAGGTATTCACCTTTATATTTACCTTCTAACTGATGGTATAAGGCGTCATTTATATCTATTTCACACCCACAGTTTGGGCACTTTATCGTTGTTTGATTTGTCATTTTTCACCTCCATTTTTTATCTTTATCTTATGCTATTTTTTCTTTAAATTTCATAGTATTCATCCCAGCAAAGTGCCATATCAACAGAGCCTATGCGCAGTATATCTTTGATCTTTTTGATATGCGTATTGTCACAAAAGGCTTTAAATAGATAGCAAAAATACGCCTTATTGTCAAAGTAAATCGATCTACCAAAATATTCATTGCAGTTTTGCGTCCAGCGGCTATTTTGCTTGCTCATTTCACCAGGAACGATGGGCTCATTGATGATGGCTAAGAAATTGTCGTCATTTTCGTCATAATCTGGATCGTCTTCGCGCAAATAAAAGACCAAACGAAATTCCATAGCATAATCCTCGATAAATCCACCCTCAACCCTTGCTTTTAGCCTATTTTCAAGCATTTTTGCATCTCTTATCAAGATATCTTGATAGCTAGCTAGCGCTTTATTTATCTTCTCTATCTGCCCCCACTGATCTTTGTTGGCATTAGAGATATACTCTTCTTTCTCGCTACACTCTAGTTTTTCTAGGCAAAGATCTGTAGGTGTATAGTCGTACCATGAGTGAAGCTTGCCATCCATTTTGTCAATAGTCAAAATTTCATCCCAGTTAAGATCTGTATGGTCATACAAGCAGTGGTAAAACCAGCAGTGCCACTCACTAGACATCTCATGTGTTGGCCAGTTTCTAAATTCATTTTGATTTTCAGTAAAAAAGTAGTCATCTATGAGTTTCATATACTCCCAATATCGCATAAGAAGTTTATCTTTTGAGTAAAAAGATAGCAGTAGGCTACATTCATGACCCCATGCATCTTTTATGTTTTTTACTGACATATTTATCTGCTTAGCACGTGGTACGACTCGGCGCTCAAGGTCATAAAGTCTTTCGTTTATATTATTGAGTTTTTGCCTTTGTTCTTTTGTAAATTTTTCCATTTTTGTCCTTTAAAATTTAATCGTCGCAACTTGTTCGGCGATCTCTTTATCCATAAAATTTCCGTTTGTGTCAAGCGAGTAATTTTTGCCTATAAAGTAAAGCTTAAAACCAGTTATAGCTCCAAAAATAGGCAGAGTTTGCGTTTTTTGATAGTAGTTTTTAGTCATATTTGAGATAGTTTTTAGCTGCTCATCTAATGCTTTAAAACAAAGCTCATCTAAAAACGGTGTTAGACTGATATATCTTAAATGCTGCGCCATAGCAAGGGCAAATATAGGCTCACTCTTGCGCTTAAAATCTGTATCTATATAGATATATGAGCCTCTAAATTTTACTCGCTCGTTGTAGAGTTTTTGCACCTCGCTAAGCTCAGCGTCTATGTTAAGAGCAAAGTGCTTGCTAAGAGCTAGGATGAGCGTTTCTGAGCTATGCGCCCAGTCAAAGTGCCCCTTTGTGATGAACTCATCAAGGCTCTTTGCCGCCTCTAAATTTGCAAGTGCTCTTGTGAAATTTTGCTCTCTTACGTAGCCAAGTGCTTTTGAGAGCGCCTTTTTGTCGCTGTTTTGTGTGAGAATTTTAAGTTGTTCGTAGATCATTGATTATCCTTTTTTTGACTTTTATCGCCGATACATTTTTTGCGATATGTGAAATTATAGCAGCCAGAATGGACAAAAAATGTCCAGAAATTTACTAGTAAAATTTCACAAATACTATCAAATTTAGGAGCAAATATGCAGCCAACCATCCTACTCTCCACG
>NZ_CALACG010000281.1 GCF_937890585.1 uncultured Campylobacter sp. | reverse complement strand
CTAAAAACTAATTTTTACAGATAAAACGTCTAAGCTTTTTATAAGGATTATATAAATTTTCTTAAGAATATTGAAAGGTTATGTGACGAAAATTTCAAAAGGCGTACAGATTGTTTAAAGGTGGCGTTTGATTTTCTTTCACTGAACATAGACTATTAAGCCACCACTACTGTTTTAGTTGTATTTATATCGTCATTATATTTGCTATCAAGCCCACAAGCAAATTTTATATCCACCGTCTTTGCCTTGCTTGGGGTGACATAGATAAGATTACTCTCATCGCTTATATCATCTACAAACTGGAAAAATCCTATACCGCTTTTTGGAAGCGTTGTATTTTTGTATATAGCCTCTATATATTTAGGCGTTATAAAGATGAAATTCTTATCCATGAGCGAGTATTTGAAGTTAAACGATGAGATGCTAAATTTATCCTCTCTAAAGCGAGAGCTTAGATGCTCTTTTAGCTTCTTATCTTTTACATCACCGCCCTCATCTAAATTTAGCTCCATCTCTTTAAATCCCTCTTGGTTTTTATGCTCCACATCATTTAGCTTATATATGCAAACAGCAAGGTTATCTACTTGATTAAGAGCTGATTTTACATGAAGTCTTATCACTGGCTTGTTTAAATTTGGATTTAGCACCGCTGCATTATCGTTTTCAGATGTTGGGCTACCTATACTATGAGCTAGCTTTATCCTGTTTTCTTTTTTTATGCACCTTAGCGGTGAGCTAGTGTTGCTTAGGCACGCTGGCACCAGGTCTTGCATAACAGCATAGTGATTATTCATACTTTTTATGCTTAGAGCAGCTCTTGGTACGTATGCTACCTTAGTGCAAGGATTATGTGCCGAGCAGCCAACTATCGGTGAGTTGATAAAGTCGATATCAAGTATCACGCCTTGATCATCTGACCTTATGCTTCTGCCTGCTCTACTTTTTAATATCACATGGCCGCCATGTGGGCAAACTACCACGTCATCTTCTATTATTGGATTAGCAAAGGCAGTACCGCCAGCACTTAGCGCGCTACTTTTCTTTTCTAAATTTATCCTCTCATTTGCCTTCTCAAGCGACTCTTTGGTCTCTTTGTTTGTTGGTTTTAGGTCTATATTTAGGCTTTTGTTTAGCAAAGAGTAGTTTAGTATGCTTGCCTGTGAATTTTTATAGCTAACACTTAGTCTTCCCTTGTCTTTTTCCTCATCTCTTGGCTGATGAGTGAAGCTTAGTAGGTTAGAATTTGACTCCTCCCCGTCCTCTTCTTTTTTAAAGTATAGCGGATAGTCTGATTGCTCAGTGGCGGTGTTTAGAAGCATAGAACCTAGATATACTCTTTGCTCCATACTTTTACTATCTAGTTTAAATATATCATTTAAGACCGCCGCGTCTATGATGCTTTTATCTTCGGCACTTACACTAAGAGCGTTTTCTTTTTTATGAAAGATATCCCCAAAGCTCTCATTTGCAAGAGCTCTTATATCCTCAGTTGCTAGTTTGTTATTGCGCGCTATATCGTTATTGCTTAAAGTTGATGGTTTATGCGCTATAACTATCGCTTCATCGCTAGAGCTTGCCTCATTAGAGCTAACGCTAGCTAAGAAATTCTCGTTTTCTTCAAGTTTTTTGTAGTCGGCATATTTTAGGCTTATTATGCTTTTTAGTATCTCTATCCTATCTTTGACATACGTAGTAGCAAGCTCTATATCTACCTTGTTATCACACAGGGTTGTTATGCTCTTATAGATATTTTTGTTATAAGCGAAGTATTTGCCTAGTTCGTCTTTTTCTATCTTCTTATCAAAGACAAATAAATTTAAAGCACATATCGCCACTAGCATATCTATATCACCAGCTCTAGCACTACTTACTATCTGCGAGGCATTTAGCTTCTCTATATCCTCGGCGTCTAGAAGCTTAACTAAGTGAGCCTCTTTGTCACTATTTTTATCTATATTTTTTCCTAAATTTTCGATGATATATCCAACCATATCTTGTTTGAATTTATCATCGCTAAATTTCCCTTGCTCATAAAATAGATTTAGATAAGCATAGAAGATATATAAAGGCGTATCAAGCATCGAGGTGTTACTTATGCTATCTATATCCACATCTAAATTTAGCTTCATCCTTATGCATCTTAGTTTAAATTTAAGCGACTGGATATACTCATTTATATAGTCTAGAGCACTTGCTATATCCTTGCCCTCTATCTTTCTTGCGTTTTCTTTATGTTCTAAGAGATAACACATCAAGTATAGGACCATCACACTATCTTTTAGCGAGTGTGACCTAACTAGTATATTGATCAAGTGTCTATTATCTGTGTTTTTATACTCTATCTCATCAGCCATACCGACACCCAGCTTAAACCCAAGATCAGATATAACAGAAAGTGTAGGCTCCCACATTACATGCCAGTCTTTTGTGTAACTATCCTCATTTTTACTGATACGTTGCTTTACACTTTCTATATGATGTATCTCTATACCTAGATCATCACCCTTGCTAGCTCTTTTTATATTTAGGCTTGTATCTTTGTTTGAAAGAGTCTTGCACGCCTTATCATTCTTCTCGACTGCATTTACGCACTCTTTTACCGTGCTCTTGTCATCCTTAAAACCAAGCATGCCTTTTATCTTATTAAAAGCAGAATTTACTAGCTTTCCTAAAAAGCCATCTGGATCAACAAGTCTTGCTACATACTTTACCCCTCTTACTATACCTTTAGCTATAAGACTAAGAAACCTTACCACCCAAGTAAAAGCTGAGCCAATTATCCCACCATAAATTCCTGGAGCATTATAAGTATATAGCTCTTTTACTCCACTATCTTTAAATGCAACAGCATATATCTGCGCTAGGTGTCCGCCTAGTGAGTGACCTGAGAGGATGACCTCTTTAGGGCCATGAGAGACTTGCTCTTGGTTTAAATTTAAAGAGCTTTCATTCTCACCATCCACACTATTTAAATTTAAACTATGAGAATTTATAGCTTCAACCATGCTTGATTGGAGTGATGTTAGTGCAGATATCTGCATAATGGCCCTAGAGGTAATAGCCATGAAAAAGTCATCAACAAAGTCGTTTCCCTTTATCTCAGTTCCTCTAAAGCCTATGATATAGTTTGACTTGGCAGTGTCATAAAACACTGTCGAGCTAAAGCCTGATTTTTGATTTGGTATATGTTTTACTAGCTCGTAGCGATTGACAAAGAGCTTTGTGCGAGGGGAGTGGACTTCTTTTTTGTAAAAAATGTAAGGATCTCCAACCACTTGTCCATTTTCATCTACTGGAAAGTCTATAAAATTACTTATATCATTATCCAAAGTAACATCTTTTTTACTATCTGGCTTAGTTATTTTTTTATCTTGCATAAATCTTGCTTCTATTGCTAAAGCATAAGCAGTAGGATCACCAATCCGACGGTTATTTATTCTTGATTGTCTAGTTTGATTATTTTCTGTTATTTTATCGTCAAGTCGTATATTGTCCGAGTATCTCCAAACAGGATTATCAATCTCTTCTTTTTTACATGAATTTATTGTATTTTCTGGCAAATTTTCCAACCCATGCTTTTTTGATAATCTATCTAGCTCTCCTTCTTCATTCTCAAAGACATTATGCAAAAGAGCATAAGAAGCATCAGCGATATCTATATAGTCTTTAAAGCAGTTTATTAGCTTTTTGCTTGATTTTTTAGTTTGCATTATTTGTCCTTGCT
>NZ_CALACG010000280.1 GCF_937890585.1 uncultured Campylobacter sp. | reverse complement strand
GTGTATAAGAGACAGCATAAACATACCACTGTTCCAATAAAAGTTTCCAGCATCAACATAGCTTTGCGCTATTGAAATCTCGGGCTTTTCATGAAATTTCAATACATCCTCACCACATGCTTCAATATAACCATAACCTATATTTGCATCCATAGGCTTGATACCAAATGTCACCAACCATCCTTGCTCTGCGAGCTCATATGCGCGTAAGACGCTGTTTTTGTACGCCACCTCATCTCTAATAAGATGATCACTTGGTGTTACAAAAACGACCTCATCGTCTTTTAAGCTCATGCATGCAAGCGCAATTGCAGGGGCTGTATTTCTAGCAACTGGCTCAAGCAAAAATTTTACACCACGTGCACCTAGAGTTTCAAGCTGGTCAAGTGCTAAAAAATATTGTTGTTCATTTGAAACAATAAGCGTATTTTCACACAATAAAGAATTTCGTTCATAGCACATCATAAAAAGTGAATATTTGTCAAATAGACGTACAAACTGCTTTGGCATAAGGGTGCGGCTAATTGGCCACAGTCTCGTACCGCTACCGCCACTTAGGATTATATTAGTCATTTAGCCATCCTAAATTCCTCATATTTTCTCTCAACATAGCTTTTGATCTCAGCTTCAAAGCGCGAGCGAGAAAATTTTAAAGAATTTTCTCTGATTTTCACAGGTTCAAATTTCTCATAACTTTGCTCAAACTTAGCTACAGCTTCAAGTAGCTCCTTTGTGTTTTGTTCCATAAAATATAGTCCACTTACACCCTCACATACAGTCTCTAGAGCACCACCACGCCCAAAACAGATCACTGGCGTTCCACATGCTTGCGCCTCTACAGGCGTGATGCCGAAGTCTTCCTCTGCAGCAAAAACAAAGGCTTTGGCCCTCGCCATAAGATCTGCCATTGTTTTATCGTCTTTAAAGCCCAAAAGTTCAACATTTTTGCCAGCCTTTGACTTAATCTTAGCCATGTCAGGTCCATCACCAATGACTAGTAGTTTTTTATTAGTCTGTGAAAAAGCCTCTACAATGAGATCTATCTTTTTGTATGGTACCATACGAGAGGCTGTAAGGTAAAACTCCTCCTTGGTTTCACGTAGCTTAAATTTATCCACATCCACTGGCGGATATATGACATCGCTAGACTTGTTATATATTTTTTTGATACGACGCGCGATATAACAGCTATTTGCAATATAGTGATCCACGCGGTTTGCACTACTAGCGTCCCAAAGTCGAATTTTATGTAAAAAATATTTCGCCAGCATGCCCTTTAAACCACCGTCTAGCCCGCTTTCGTGTAAGTATTGATGATACAGATCCCACGCGTAGCGGATCGGCGTGTGCACATAAGCTATGTGGAGTTGATTTGAGTGCGTCAGCACCCCCTTTGCGACGGCATGCGAGCTGGATAGTACGACGTCGTATCCGCTTAGATCAAACTGCTCGATCGCGAGCGGAAATAGCGGCAGATAGTTGCGGTATTTGTCCTTTGAAAAAGGCAACTTTTGGATAAAGCTCGTGTGGGAGCATTTGCCTTTTAAAATTCTATCTCGATCTGCATCGCTTAAAAAGTCGATAAGGCTGTAAATTTCAAAATCATCCCAAATATTAGTAAAACTCTCAACACATTTTTCCGCACCAGCATAAGTGCTAAACCAGTCATGGATAAGGGCCTTTTTCACTACAGTTCCTTAGTTTATCTATTATTTTTAATTACATGCTCGTAAATTTTTTCCACTTTACGAATCATAACACTGATATCAAATTTATCTTTAAAATTCAGCTGAGCTTGATTTTGCATTTTACCGTATATTTTCTCATCATTTAATAAAATTTCTATATTCTGGTGCGCCTGCTGTGCACTCTCAAAGAGAAACCCACTTTTGCCATTTTCTACAACTTCATTATTTCCTACAACATTTGTCGCCACTATTGGGATACCAAGCGACTGGGCTTCTATGAGTGCGTAAGGCAACCCCTCCCACCTAGACGTAGACAAATATATATCCGTAGCAGATAGGTACGCAGCTATTTCATCAGTAAAACCCGTAAAGATTATATTTACGCCGTCTTTTTTTGCCATAGACTCAAATTTTGCCCTATCGCCACCGTCTCCAAGCCACAAAAAAATAATATCTGCCCCATCTTTAAAATTTTTAGCTATCTCATACGCCAAAGCCATATTTTTTGCATAGTCAAATCTTGAAATAGTCGTAACTACTTTTTTTCCATATAAATTAAATTTTTTCCTAGAGCTATCCTC
The DNA here is from genome assembly GCF_937890585.1 of uncultured Campylobacter sp. Classification (GTDB taxonomy): domain Bacteria; phylum Campylobacterota; class Campylobacteria; order Campylobacterales; family Campylobacteraceae; genus Campylobacter_A. The sequence goes on along the minus strand of NZ_CALACG010000280.1, from coordinate 85 downwards.
TCTCAAAAGAGCTTTTATGCCATTATATATGATCTCGCTCTTATTTTTTTTAAATAGTCCATGCTTCAAACAAATACTATTTTCA
>NZ_CALACG010000279.1 GCF_937890585.1 uncultured Campylobacter sp. | reverse complement strand
CAAATGACCTTTTTCTTTACGCCCTTTGCGAGCAGCTAAATCAAGATGGCTTTAGCTTTTTAAGCGTTGCCATAAAGGAGCAAAAAAACGCTCTTTCAAGGCTTGCTTTGCTTGAAAACAGCGCGCTTTTAAGCCCATTTTTTTATACAAAAGATGAGGAATTTGAGCTTAGCTATTTTGGCGAAGTGGCTTTGGGGCTAAAATTTAGCAAATTTAGCGATGATGAAATTTGCCTGCTTTCAAAATCAAGCAAAACACAGCTTCTATTTTTACCAAAATTTAGTAGCTTTGAAGAAATTTATGAGCTCATAAGAGCCGAGGAGGGTGGCGAAAGGCTACTTGAAAACTTCAGCAAAGAGCGCGCCTTGCCAAGTGGCAAATTTAGCTCAAACGCTAGCTTTTTCTCACTATTTTGTATAGCTGGACGCTTGCTTGGCACAAGTAGTGACTTTAAAAAAGCAGGGGAGAATTTGCTTCTTATGGCAAGCGATTTTAGCGGTCAAAAGGGCGTTAGGATAGATTATAAAATGAAAGATGACTTTGGTTTAGACGGGGTTAAGTTTGTAAAAAGTATTATTTCATTTATCCTTGCTGGCGCTGGAGAGAAGAATATCAGCTTTGGTTGCACCGAGTCTTTGGCGCATTTTTTGAGCGATTTTAGCTATGAAAAACGAGATAAATTTAAGATCAAAAATGTTACTTTAAGCGGGGATTTATTTTACAATAAGGCAGTTAGCAACTTGATAAAAAAACACCTAAACCCAAATATAAAAACAAATTTTGACCCCGGATTTGGCATTGAGATCAAGCTTTAGATATGAGATCAAAGGCTTAGTTCAAGGCGTTGGTTTTAGACCTTTTGTCTATACTTTGGCGCATAGATTTGCCCTAGTTGGCGAAATTTACAATGATGATGAGGGCGTGAAGCTAAATTTTAGCGGCGAAGAGGCTAGCTTTTTGGCTTTTGAAAAAGAGCTTTATGAGAAGCTACCAGCCCTTGCTAGGATCGATGAGCTAAAGAAATTTAAGATAGATAAAATTTACGAAAAGCTTGAGATCGTAGCCTCAAAATCAGCTACCAAACAAGCGCCTATCTTGCCTGATTACGCACTTTGTGATGACTGCTTGCGTGAGTTTTATGACCCTACAAACCCACGCTACAAATACCCATTTATAAACTGCACCAACTGCGGACCGAGATTTTCCATCATCAAAACATTGCCTTATGATAGGATAAATACGACGATGAACGAGTCTAAGATGTGCGAGTTTTGTGAGAGCGAATACAAAGACCCGCTTAATCGCCGCTACCACGCAGAGCCGATCTCTTGCCCAAACTGCGGACCAAAACTATATCTAAAAGATAAATTTGGCAAAGTCCTAGCTAGCGAGAATGAAGCAGCCAAAGAGGCGGCTAGGCTCATAAACGAGGGTAAAATTTTAGCCATTAAAGGCCTTGGTGGCTTTCATCTAGTTTGCGACGCGACAAATGAAGCAGCAGTTTGCGAGCTAAGAGCTAGAAAACACCGCCCAAGTAAGCCATTTGCTCTGATGAGTAAAAATTTACAAAACGCTAGAGAGATAGCGCAAATTTCAGAGGCTGAGGCGAAGCTTCTTACTTCAAATTTAAAGCCAATCGTCTTGCTCGAGGCAAAAAACGGCTCAAATATCGCAAAAAGCGTAGCTCCAAATTTAAACAAGCTTGGTGTCATGCTCGCATTTAGTGGCATACACCTTTTGCTATTTGACCACCTCAAGCACGACATCATCGCAACTAGCGCAAACATCTCAGGCGAGGTCGTCATAAAGGACGAAAATGAACTTAGAGAAAAACTAGGCGACGTCATAGACTTTTACCTTGATCACGACCGAGAAATTTACTCGCCAAGTGACGATAGTATCGCATTTTGCGTTGGTGATGAGATAATTTTTACAAGAACAAGTCGCGGGCTAAATCCAAATTTCATCCATACAAATTTTAAGCAAAAAGGGACATTTTTAGCCCTTGGAGCGGAGCTAAAAAGCTCATTTTGTATCTACAAAGACGGCCTTTTGATGGTTAGCCCATATATCGGCGACCTAAAAAATGTGGCGACTTTTGATAGATTTAAGGACATTTTCACCCTTTTTGAAACGACTTATGATCTAAAAATAGACAAGGTCATAGCCGACCTGCATCCAAATTTTTTAAATACAAAATGGGCAAAAGAGCGGGGCTTTGAGCTAGTTCATCTGCAGCACCACTACGCACATCTGCTAAGCGTGATCTTTGAAAATGATTTGCCAGACAAAGATTATCTTGGCTTTTGTTTTGACGGCACTGGATACGGAGAGGACGGCAAAATTTGGGGTGGCGAGGTCTTTAGGCTGGATAGCAAGAGCTATGAGCGAATTTATCACTTTGATGAATTTAGCTTATTTGGCGGCGAAAATAGCATAAAAAATATCTATCTCATCGCTTATTCTATTATTTTGAAGTACGAGCTTGAGGACGAGGGGCATAAATTTTTAGTAAATTTTGATGAAAAGGTGCTTAGAAATTTCAAGATGATGGAGCAAAAGGGGCTAAATTTAGTAAAAACTAGCTCTGTTGGTAGGATATTTGACGCATTTGGTGCGATAATATGTGGCATTTTTCACTCGAGTTTTGAGGGCGAGAGTGGCATGAGGCTTGAGGCGCTTTATGATAAAAATTTAGATGCGTGTTATAAATTTAGCCTAAATGACGGAGTTATCGGCTTTAAATATGCCTTTAAAAGTGCTTTAAAAGATGAGCCAAGAGTCGCGGCAACGGCATTTATAAATGGCATGGCTGATATTATTTTTAAAATTTCTAAAAGTGAGAAAAAAGAGGTTTTGCTAAGTGGTGGAGTTTTTCAAAATAAGACTTTGCTTGAGCTTATTTACAAAAAATTTACTAAAGTAAATTTGAAATTTTATATCAATAAGAAATTTTGCAGTAACGATTCTAACGTAAATTTAGGGCAAATTTATTATTATTTATCCACATTTTCTAATAAGTGATGTATAATTATTTTAAACGGTAATCAAACGAGGAAGGAGCAGAAAATGGATAGTGTTATACGTTTTAGTGTCTCTTTGCCTAGTCAATTACTAGACGAACTAGACAGAAAGGTTAGCGAACAAGGCTACGCTTCTAGGAGCGAATTTACGAGGGATCTGATCCGCGAAAAGATCGTAAGTGACAGCTGGAAAGACGCTAAAGAAGAGTTGATCGGAGTTTTGACGCTCATTTATGTGCACCATCACAACGATCTGGTTAATAAAAAAATGGATATCGAGCATGATTCTGATGTGACGATAATCTGCACAAATCACGTTCATATCGATCATTACAACTGTTTAGAAACGATCTCTTTAAGGGGCGAAGCGGAAAAGATAGAGCGCTTTGCAGATAGGATCGCTGGTTTAAAGGGTGTTAAATTTGCTAAACTCACAAAGGCTGCTGTGCCTAAATTTTAGGGCTTAGAGCTTTTTGGGTAGTAGGAATTTTGGGATTTTTTCAACAAAGCGAGCAGCATATTTCTTGGCTGTGGCGCTTATCGCATTTTGTCTTTCAAGTAGTTTTTAAACAGTTTTCGTAGTCCACTTTTGTAAATTTATATGGGGCTTTGCCTGCTATTTGCTAGTGCAGAGCCCCATATCCTTTAGTAAATGATAGTTTGATGGACGTTTCTCTACTTGGGCTTTGGCTTAAAGCTAAATTTGCAAAAGCTCGCCCAAGTAACTCCTCTTAGCATTTGCGTAATATTTTTATATAATAACGATAAATTTTACCACTGCCTTTAAATTTAACGCTGGCAAGCGGGAATTTTACATTTAGTGAGCTTACAAAAAGGAGTCTTATTGAACTTTTTAAATAGAAATTTTCTAGCCAAAGAGCTGGATCGGTGGCAAAGTGAGGGCATAGTCGATAAAGATACGGCTTTTAAGATAGCAAATTTATATGGTATCGACCCAGACGCGCATAGCGAAAAGATGAGCTTTGTGCTAAAACTTGTCGCTTATCTCTTTTTTGCGCTCGCGTTTTTTACACTTGTTGGCGCAAACTGGGAGGAGATACCAAGGCTTGCGCGCTTGGTGCTTGTGCTATTTACACTTGGGCTTGTAAATTTTGGCGGAATTTACTACCTCGCAAAGGACAAAGAAAACCTCTCAACGGCGATGTTTTTCCTTGGAAATTTCTGCTTTGGCGCAGCGATCGCTCTTGTGGCGCAAATTTATCACATTAGCGACGAGCCAAGCGGAGGAATTTTGCTTTGGAGTATCGGTGCGATGGCGGTATCTTTTGCTAGCAAAAAGGGTGTGCTAGTAGCTCAAAGCTTAGTTATCGCAACACTTTGGTTCTTGATGAAAGGCTACGGACAGGACTTTGGCTTTGGCTTTATCATCTTTATAGCGCTTGGCGCCTATACGCTTTACAAAGAGGACTCAAAGTGGCTTTCCTCGGTGCTTTTCCTTGATATTTATCTATATATCATCTCATTTTGCGGCTACATCAGCGGCTTTAAAGAGATATTTAACTACGGCTTTTTGTTTGGACTTCCGATGGTTGCGATCGTTTCGCTATCTTACGCGCTTTTACTTGTTAGTATTTCGCCGCTGTTTGATCGCTTTAGAGACGGCTTTGGCTCATTTTCAAGAGAATTTGGCAAAAATTTTGGCGTTTTTGTTTTGCTTGTTTGCCTATTTTTGTTTGAAAGCAGGGATATCTTTGAGGTTGGCGAGGAAAAGCTTTGGTTTGTGAAGTCATTTTTCAAAAGCAATTTTGGCTTTGTTTTTATACTATTTAGTATTGCTTATTTTGCGCTATTTCTCAAAGAGAAAAACAAGAGTGGCTTGGTACTTGGCACGCTGCTTGTGGCGTTGCCGTTTTTCTTTAGCTACGGCCCAGGCTATGCAAATATCTTTTTCTCACTCGCAAACATCATAACAGCTGCCGTTCTTATCAAAAAAGGCGAGCTAAAGCTTGGCCTAAGCGTGATATTTTTAGTGGCTGCGGTGAGATACTTCCAGCTTATAGGCGACTACATCGGTGCTACGGCACTCTTTATGATATTTGCTTTCATCGTGCTAGTGGTGGCTAGAAAAGGAGGCAAAAAATGAAGATAAAAACATTAATAATAGCTGTGATATTTCAAATTTCACTTATAGGCGTCATGCTTGGCTATGCGCTCATGCCACTTTACTTTGGGCAGGAGATAAAAGTAAGGGTCAATCTTTATGACCCAAGAGATCTTTTCCGTGGAAACTACGTCGATCTAAGTTATGATTTTTCAAATTTTTACTCACGAAATTTTGACGAAGAGAAAAAAGATGATCGATATATCGATAGGAACGACATGAGAGTGATAGAAGGAGCTAGGGTTTATGCTGCCTTAAAGCCAGATGTTAATGGCACCTATGAATTTGCTAAATTTAGCATGAGCGAGCCTGAAAATGGGGTATTTTTAGCTGGTAGATATGATGGCTACTCGCTTGTAAAATACGGCATCGAGCACTACTATATGCCGCCAAAAAAGGCGCTTGAGACTGAGCGCGAGATGATGGACGCGGATATTGACGCGTTTGCTGTTTTGATGGTGATGAAAAATGGCAAAGCTAGGCTAAAAGAGATCGTCGTGCAAAAAAGCGATAGGCCAAGGCGCGACTTTGATAGGTTGGAGGATATGGACGCGCAGGAGCACTATCCTGATATGATAAAGACGAACAATGAAGAGCCTGCGTCGCTAAGGCTAGAAAACCAAGAGCCTGCAACGATAGAGATGCAAGATGAAAATTCTAGCCAAGAGATACAGAGAAAATAAATGTTTGGCGACTTAAATTTTAATTTTATTTTTAAATTTAAGCGTTAAAATCTCTGAAAATTAATAAAAAAGGATAAGAAAATGTGTAAAGATTGCGGTTGTTCAATGGGAAATCACGCCCATACTCACACTCACGCTGATGGCACCACTCACTCACACCCACACACTCATGATGGGCATACAGACCACGCTCATGACGCACACGAGCATAGCCACGAGGCTCACGCACACCCTGTGCTAAACGAGAGCAAAACCATAGACGTGATAGAGAAAATTCTATCTGAAAACGACAAAGAGGCCGCTCACAACAGAGCGCATCTTGATGAGAAAAAGATACTTTGTGTAAATTTGATGAGTAGTCCAGGTGCTGGCAAGACCACGCTTTTAGAGGCTACGATAAAGGCTGGCAAATTTAAAATAGGCGTTGTCGAGGGTGATTTAGAGACAAATCAAGACGCCGACCGCATAGTAAAAGCTGGTGCAAAAGCTCATCAGATAAGCACAGGTCAGACCTGCCATTTAGACGCATTTATGGTGCATGAGGGGCTTCATCACCTGCCACTAAATGAGCTTGATCTAGTCTTTATAGAAAATGTTGGAAATTTAGTCTGCCCTGCTAGCTACGACGTTGGCTCGCACTTTAACGCTGTGCTTATTTCAGTGCCAGAGGGCGATGATAAGGTGAGTAAATATCCAGTGATGTTTAGAGCTGCTGACGCGCTTTTGATCACAAAAGCTTCGCTTGCGCCGCACTTTGACTTTGATATCGAGCGAGTAAAAAACGACGCTAGAAAGCTAAATCCAAAGGTTGATATCTTTGTAGTAGATAGCAAAACAGGCGAGGGCATAGACAAATGGATAAGTTATTTGGAATTTAAAAAAGAGCTAAGATAATGTGTCTTTCGATCCCTTCAAAAGTAATAGAAATAGATGAAAATAACGTCGCCACAGTTGAGACTCTGGGCGTTACTAGAAAGGTAAGCCTAGATCTCATCTCTGAAGAGGTGAAAGTTGGCGAATACGTGCTAATCCACGTTGGATACGCTATGCAAAAGATCGATACGCAGTTTGCGCTTGAGAGCTTGGAGGTCTATCAAAAGATCGCTGAGGATATGGACGCGGGGAAAATTTGATGGATCTTATCAATGACTTTCGTGATAAAAATTTAATCCTAGCCCTTTCAAAACTCATACAAAAAGAGAGCGTAAAACCGCTAAATATCATGGAAATTTGCGGTGGTCACACGCATAGCATTATGAAATTTGCACTGCCAAGTTTGGTTGGAGAGCATATAAATTTCGTCCACGGCCCAGGCTGTCCGGTCTGCGTGATGCCAAAGAGCCGCATAGACGAGGCCTGTAAGCTTGCTAGCATGGATAATGTGATCTTTTGCACGCTAGCTGATATGCTAAGAGTGCCTGGCTCAAAGACAAGCTTGCAAAAGCTTCGCGGCGAGGGTCACGATATAAGGGCACTTTACACGCCACTTGATGCGCTAAATTTAGCCCAGCAAAACCCAGACAAAAAGGTCATATTTTTTGCCATTGGCTTTGAGACGACAACGCCGATGAGCGCAAATTTGGTTGAAAAAGTGGTGCAAGAGGGCATTAAAAATTTATACTTTCATATAAATCACGTAACCGTTCCAGCTCCAGTTAGAGCTATAATGAGCGATCAAAACGTAAGAATAGACGCATTCTTGGGGCCAAGCCACGTGAGTGTCATCACTGGAAGCAAAATTTACAAAGAGTTAGCAGATGAGTTTAAAAGACCGATCGCCATTAGCGGTTTTGAGCCGCTTGACATCATGGCGAGTGTGCTAAATTTAGTCCGTCAGCAAAACGCAGGCACTTATGAAGTCTATAACGAGTATGCAAGGGCGGTCAAAGAAGAGGGCAACTTAAGAGCAAAAGAGCTCATAGCTAAGTACTTTGAGCCGTGCGACTTTGTCTGGAGAGGCCTTGGCGAGATAGCACAAAGTGGCATGAAACTAAAAGATGAGTTTGCTTACCTTGACGCCAGAGTGCAGTTTGACTGCAGTGTAGAGAGCGCTGGCGAGAGCAAGGCTTGCATTTGCGGGCAAATTTTAAGAGGGCTAGCAAAGCCGACTGATTGCAAGGTCTTTGGCAAGGTTTGCAACCCGCAAAATCCGATAGGATCGTGCATGGTCTCAGGCGAGGGCGCTTGTGCGGCATATTTTAAATACGCAAGAGTTGGTTAAGGAATTTAATGAAAAAGATAATGCTAAGCCACGGCGGCGGCGGCGAGGAGATGAACTCGCTTATAAATGAGACGATATTTAAAATTTTTGATAATGAAATTTTAAGGCAGAGCAACGACTCGGCGATATTAAATTTAGGCGGCAAGATCGCATTTAGCTCCGATAGCTTTGTGGTAACTCCCATTTTTTTTAATGGCGGCGACATCGGCAAGATCGCAGCTTGTGGCACTATAAACGACCTAGCGATGGTTGGAGCAAGCGCAAAATACCTAAGCTGCTCGCTCATCATCGAAGAGGGGCTTAGCATAGAGGAGCTTGAAAAGGTGCTTGGCTCACTTGCAAAAACTTGCAAAGAGAGCGGTGTGAGCGTAGTTTGTGGCGATACAAAGGTCGTGCCAAAGGGCAAATGCGATAAGATTTTTATAAACACAGCAGGCATCGGCGAGATAGTTTGCGAGGGCGTGGAGCTTAAAAATTTAAAAGCAGGGGCAAAAATTTTAATCTCTGGAGATGTTGGCAGACACGGCGGCGTGGTGCTAGCAGCAAGAGAAGAATTTGAGCTTGGGCTTGATCTAAAAAGTGACTGCAAGAGCCTAAAAGAGGTTATCTTAAAACTACTTAGCGCTGGTATAAAGCCACAAACCATGCGTGATGCAACTAGGGGCGGACTAAGTGCGGTGCTAAATGAGTGGGCTAAATTTAGCAAATTTGACATCTTGGTTTTTGAAGAAAATATCAAGGTGGCAGACGAAGTGATGGGCGTTTGTGAGCTCTTTGGTTTTGAGCCTTATGAGCTTGCAAATGAGGGCACTTTTGTGATGGCTGTTGATGAGAGCCAGGCTGAGGACGCGCTTAAAATTTTAAGAGAATTTGATAAAAACGCGATGATAATAGGCGAGGTTTTGCAGGCAAAAAACGAGCGTGTCATCATCGAAAACGCCTATAAATCAAGAAGATTTCTCGAGCCGCCAAAGGGCGAGCTACTACCAAGGATCTGCTAATGCACGAGCTTAGTATCGTTCAAAATTTAGTCAGCCTTTGCGAGAAAAATGCCGCCAAAGAAAACGCCAAAGAGATAAGCAAGATCGAGATAAAGGTTGGTCGCTTAAGCGGAGTGGAGCCACACTATCTAGAGAGTGCCTTTGATGTTTATAAGGCTGGTACGATCTGCGAAAACGCCGAGCTTGTCATAAATTTACAAGGCATTGTGGTCGAGTGCTTGGATTGTGGATTTGGCGGGGAGCTTAGCGAAAATGACTTCACCTGCCCAAAGTGCAAAAGCCAAAATTTAAAGGTAACTGACGGCGAAGATATGTATCTTATGCGCCTTGAGATGAAGTAAATTTTGCGTATTATAATACGTAAAATTTTATGAATTTATTGATTTTTTATGGATAGCGTTAAATTTTTCTCAATCAAACGCCTAAAGAGCTATAAAAACGAGCAAGAGCATAAAAAGAACTTTTTGCTAGTACAGGCTAGCTTAAAAACTTGGTATTTTGGAAATAACTACGAGAAATTTAGCTTTTAAGGCTTTAGTGGATAATAACAAGGTAGATATTTTAAGCTCTTTTGGCGGCTACTTTAAGCTAGATGATCTCTTTGTCTCAAAGCAAACTTTTGGATTTTGGGCAAAAATCATCGATAAAGCCAAAATCCACAATGATATCGTCAATCTTGATAAGCTTGATTTTAAAAAGTATTCTAAATTTAACCGCAAAAATAAACTTTTAAACTATCAAAAAGTAAAGATTTTATATGACCTTGCTGTTAAAATTCGAAACCGAACATTTCATTTTGAAAATCTTTATAAGCTAAATGATGATCAAACGCCGAGAATTTCAACTCGTGTTGGTAAAACTTTAGTAGGTATTGATCCGCAAATGTTAGAAGATTTTATTAATGATGCGTTGTTCTGTTTTGATGAGGATCTGGCAAGATACTTAGAATGAGTGGCGGATAATAAGCTCCGCCGTGAACTTCGTCGAAATTATACTAAACAATAATTATTTTTTGCTTAACACTTTACTCAAATATCAAAAACGGAGCTTGCAGGACGTTTCTTATTATCTTTAGTGGCGAGAGCAGGGCGTCTTGCAGGATCTGCGTCGAGTACTCGGGCTTTTCAGTCGTGCCGCGTATGGCGATGACGGTTGAGAGCGAGCGGTCTTTTCCGAGGATGATTTGGTTGATAAGTGGGATCTTGTCGATGATACCGCTTGCGTCTTTTAGTATCTTTAGCTCAAGGTCGATGTTTATCTTTTTGCTCTTTAGATCGATTGTGCCGCGTCCGCCGATATCTGCGCTCGTGCCTATCATCTCAATCGCTAAAAACTCGATCAAGTCGCCCTTTCTAGTTAGTAAAATTTTGCCGTTTTTGACGGTAAAGCCCTTGTCGTTAAAGTCAGGCGTTTTAAAGCTAAGAAGCGACGGCACCGAGTTTAGAAAGCTTAGCAGTTTTTGATAAAAGATGTAGTCTTTTAGATAGGTGCCAAAAAATCTCACCTCAGCCTTGAAATTTTTTGAGCTCTCTCCAAGCATTTTTAGGCGAAATTTACCGCCTTCAAAGCTCTTGATACTAAAAAGATCGTTGATAAATTCGCCACTTATATCAGTTGCGTCTAAATTTATGCTTTTCTCATCGCTAAAATATCCAACTCTGCCTTGCTTTGCCAGTCCATTTAGCGAGGTGCTTTTGCTCTTTTTTTCGGCGCTAAAGCTGGTAAATGGCAAGGTTTTGTTAAGGTCTTGCAAAATGATGTCGCCATTTTTTGCAAATAGCTCAAGTGGTGTGCTTTGCTCTTTTGTGTTGTTGTCATCAAGGACAAGCAAATTTAGGTCGTTACTCTTAGCCTCTATGCCCTTTTCAGCGATGTTTAAAGAGAGTTTTTTGCTTGCACTTTGCACTTTTACGCCAGCCTTTGAGACTGCGATCAAAAAGTCATCGTTTTCGTATTTTGAGCCATTTTTATCCAAAAACGGCATGTCAAATTTAAGTCCTTTTGCCAAAATTTCAAGATTAGTAAAGTCCTTGCTCTTTATGCTCACATCTTCAAAGCTAAGCACGCCATTTTGCTTTAAAAGTGGGGAGTTTTGCATGATAAATTCACTATTTTTCGTAGCTATCACGCTCTCATCGCCAAAGCTTAAATTTAGTCCAAAAGGCTCAATGCTAAGCGTTGTCTCATTTGGCTTGCTAAAGTCAAGAAGTGCGCTAAAAGGCTCATTTTTAAAGGCTAAAATTTCATCATTTTTCTCTTTTAGATCAAAGCTCTCTATGACGCCCTTTATCTCGCCGCTACTCTTTTGCAGGTTGATATTTGCCACGGCGTTTGCTCTAAAGAAGTCAAGCCCAAAACCAGTCGCATCAACGCTTAAATTTGCCGTGTTTATGAGCTTTACAAGGGCGCTTTTAGCGTTAAATTTACTCCCAGCGATATCCAAAACTGCGTCGCTTATCTTAAACTCACCATTTGCGATGACGCTCTTCTCGTCAAAATTTTCTAAGCTTTTTTCGTCAAGTTTTATTAAAATTTTAAGTCCAGCGTCCATTTTACCGCTTAGTTGTTTGACTGGCACGATGATCTTATAGGCTCTTAATATATCATTTATCGCCTCATCGTAAATAGAATTTGTCTTTATAAATAGCTCTAAATTTGCACTTTTTTCATCAAAGATGTTGTTTATCGCGACATTTGAGCCATCAAGCTTTTTGCCTTTATAAACAGGCGCTATGAGGTCAAATTTAAGCTTTGAGTTTTTAAGCGTGATATTTGCCTCAGCGACATTTACAGCGGGCAGGTCTTTTTCAAATTTAACTAGCAGATTTTTCGCATAGGCGGTCGCATTTAGGTCGTTTAGATAAAAGTCGTTTTTGGCTAGATCGACCTTGCCGTTTATCTCGTTTAGGTGGTAGTCGTTTGCCACGACATAGCCATATATCCAGCTTTTTACCTCGCTGTTTAGCTCTATGCGCCTATCAAGCT
>NZ_CALACG010000278.1 GCF_937890585.1 uncultured Campylobacter sp. | reverse complement strand
TATACACTCTTTACTATGTAAAATTTTAAAATTTAAATTTAATTAACCGATATGTCTTATCAAACCTAAACGTTAGCAGATTTTGCAGTATCCCAAAAAGTACCATGAAGGTGACGAAGCTGCTTCCGCCGTAGCTAAAAAACGGCAGTGGCACGCCCACAACCGGCGCAAAGCCGATCGTCATCGAGACATTTACTCCCACATAAACAAAGATGAGTGCGGCTATGCCAGTGGCGGTCACCTGCGTGAAATAATCATTCTTAAGCCCGTAATTTAGGCTAAGAAGGTGCGTTATAAGCGCTCCATAAAGCCCCAGCAAAAGAAGCGCCCCATAAAAGCCAAAACGCTCGATATTGTAGGCGAATATGAAGTCACTTGTGGCGATTGGCAAAAATTTAAAGTGCGTCTGCGTTGCCTCGTCCTTTGGCTTGCCTTTTAACCCACCGCTACCTATGGCGATGATACTTTGTTTGACGTGGTAGCTTGGCTCTTCAGCGATGAAGTCGTGGATCCTCTTTTTTTGATAATCATGCAAATTTTCATACAAAACCGGCGCCGAAAATCCTATGGCAAGGATGATGCAGATCCAAATTTTTTTATTTACGCCGATGACAAAAAGGATGGTGTAGCCAACTATCAAAAGTATGAGCGCGGTGCCAAGATCAGGCTCTTTCATGATGAGCGCAAATGGCAAAAGTATGTAAAAACTAAGCCTTAAAAAGTCCTTTAGTCCGTATCCGTCGGCCTCTGGAGGGCGCTGCTTGACGAGATAGGCTAGCATAAGCAAAAATGCTGGCTTCATGAGCTCTGAGGGCTGAAGCGTGAAGTGAACGAAGGGGATCTCCAACCAACGCCTAGCTCCAAGCTTGCTAACACCAAAGATATCAACGCTTAGAAGTAGCACGATGCAAACCCAGTAAAACATTGGGATGATCCAGTCTATGCGCCTAATAGGCAGCAAAAATGCTATGAAAAATGAGACAAATCCTATGCCAAAATATACAAGCTGTTTGTTTGCTAAAACGTCGTTTGCTTCGGAAACTAGGATGTATGAGATGGCTATGATTGGGATGATTAAAAACGGCTGAATAAAATCAAAATGTGTTAAAATACGCCGATCTAGTTTTATCAAGAAGCAAACCTTGTTTTTTGGGCTAGATTATATCACAAACAAGGCTTTGATTTTGGTTAAATTTAATGTTCTAAATAGCTCAAGACTCGACGTTGCAGTGGCGCAGGAGCTTCAAATTTCACGCAATCAAGCTTTAAATTTGATAAAAGACTCTCTTATAAGCGTAAATTTAAAACCAGTCTCAAAACCAAGCTTTTTGTTAAATGAAAACGATGAAATTTGCGTAAATTTTGCCCCAAAAAAAGAGGTGCAAAACGAGTACGAAGTAAATTTCGATATCCCTATCATCTATGAAGATGACGATCTCATAGTGCTAAACAAACCCCCGCAAATCGTCGTCCACCAAGCCCCAAGCGTCAAAGAGGCGACGTTAGTTGAGTGGCTAAACAAAAAGGGCTTTATGCTCTCAAATTTAAACGGCGACGTAAGAGCTGGCATCGTCCACCGCCTAGACAAGGGCACGAGCGGCGCTATCGTCGTTGCTAAAAACAACTTCGCCCACGCAAAACTTAGCGAGCAGTTAAGCGATAAGAGCATGGGACGAATTTATCTAGCGCTCACCGACTTGCCCCTAAAAGAGTACATCATCATCGACAAGCCAATCGGCAGAAATCCAAACAACCGCCTAAAAAAAGCGATCGTCGCGGACGCTAAATTTGCAAAAAGTGCCTTTGTAAATTTACTAAGCGAAGGCGGGGTAAATTTGATAGCAGCAAAGCTTTTTACAGGCAGGACGCATCAGATAAGAGTGCATCTTGCTAGCATAAATCGCCACATTTTAGGCGATGATTTATACGGATTTAAGAGCCAAGGCGATAAAATAAGCAGGGTTATGCTTCACGCTTATATGCTATATTTTATCCATCCGCGAACTGGCAAAAGGGTAGAATTTACCGCAAAAACGTATGATGACTTTAACCAAATAATTTACAAAAAAATTCCCAAGGAGATTTTTGATGAAAAAATTTGCCCTACGCATATTGACACCATTTTTAGCAGCTTTCTTAGCGGGATGCGGCTCTAGCGTACCGACTCAGCAAAGCACATCGCTTCCAACAGTCACAAGCCTAAAAACCATTTCAGACATGACAGAGGTTGGCTTTGAGTGGAACCCAGTGAGCGACGAGAGCGTCGTTGGCTACTACCTTTACCGTTCAAATCCAAACGATGCAAACTCAAAAATGCAGCTAGTTGCAAACATAAAGGACCGCTTCTCGACGCACTACGTAGACCGCAACCTAGCGCCAGAGACCACATATACATATCAAATGAGAACATACTCAAGCAACGCCATCTCTCAGCCTGGTGCGATCGCAACTGCGACTACTAAGCCGCTACTTGACTCTGTGCCATTTGCACAAGCTATCACAGGGCTTCCAGGTCGTGTAAAAGTGATCTGGAGACCACATCCTGATAGCACTGTGGCTAGCTATATCATCCAAAGAAGTGATGCAGGAGCTAATAAATTTAGCCAGATCGCAGAGGTAAATGGCAGACTAAATGCCGAGTATATCGATACCGAGGTAAAGCCTGGCAGGTCTTATGAGTATAGGATATTAGTTAAAACTTCTTCTGGCGTCATCTCAAAACCAAGCCAAAACATAAGCGCTACAACAAAGGAGTTACCCTAAATCAGTAACGAATGTCCAAGCGACCAAAAACGCGCCAAAAAAGATCATCTTAACGTGGGATTACGCGCCAGCTGAGGACTTTTCGTACTTTAAGGTTTATAGAACGACTAGTAAATTTTTGCCTTACACATATCTAGCAAAAACGACTAGCAACACCTACGAAGACCTCATAAACACAAACGCTGCGACAAGGTACTATAGAGTGACAGCGGTCGATAAAGACGGTCTTGAGAGCTTAAAGCAAGAAGATCCGATCGTTGGTAGCACACTTGGCGCACCAAAAACTCCAAGCATAAGCGCTAGCTACGATGGCAGCGGCGTAAATGTAAGCTGGAACGCAGTTGATAGAGCTAGCTCATATACAGTTTATCGAAGCGGTGCTAGCGAAAAAGTATTTAGCAATATCAGCGAAACAAGCATAAGAGACGATAGCGTCCAGCCAGGCGCTAGCTACTCTTACAGCGTCGTAGCAGTAGATGAGTACGGCATCGCTTCTGATAAGTCATCAAAAGCAGAAGTTAGCATAAAATAATGCCAAATTTCATAGCTTCGTCCTTAAAAGAGCTCTCGTTTCCATTTGGTAACGACAAGATCAAATTTCTTTGGCAGGCAAATGGCCGAAACGAGAGGCTCATCTATACAAAAAATGAAGAAGAGAGCTTTTTTCTAGTCGTAAAGGGCGGCAAAAACGGCGTTGTCGTAAAGGGAGAAAAGCTTACAAAGCCAGCCAAAGTTGGCCTTTTACAAGAGGCGTTAGAGCTTTTTAAGGAGCAAAATTGTAACGGTATCATCAGCCAAGCATTTGCTGTAAAAAAGACAAATTTGACCAAAAAAGTGAGTGAAATTTTAAGCCTTGAAGAGTTTGCGCCAGCCTTTAGCGAGCTAAAAGATAAATTTGAAGAGATACTTATCGAGATAGGCTTTGGCTCTGGCAGACACTTGCTCTATCAGGCTAAAAACAATCCAAATGCCCTAGTTATCGGCATAGAGGTCTATAAACCAAGCATCGAGCAAGTAGCAAAGCTAGCTAGGGCAAATGCCCTAGAAAACGTGCGGCTTATAAACACTGACGCAAGGCTCTTACTCTCGCTAGTTGGATCAAATTTAGTTGATAGAGTCTTTTTGCACTTTCCAGTGCCGTGGGATAAGGCTGAGCATAGACGAGTGGTCTCAACGGCGTTTGCGCTTGAGTGCGAGAGGATACTAAAGGTTGGTGGTAAATTTGAGCTAAGAACTGATAGCAAGGA
This sequence comes from uncultured Campylobacter sp., assembly GCF_937890585.1. Taxonomy (GTDB): domain Bacteria; phylum Campylobacterota; class Campylobacteria; order Campylobacterales; family Campylobacteraceae; genus Campylobacter_A. The sequence goes on along the minus strand of NZ_CALACG010000278.1, from coordinate 5,863 downwards.
GTATTGCAACTTTAGTTTGAGTAAATTTTTAGAGCCTGCAAACTCAAAAATCGAAGCTTTTAAAAATAGAAATTTAGAAGTAACTAGCAAGTATGAAGACCGCTGGAGACGCCAAGATAAGGATATCTACGACGTTATTTATACTTGTGAGGTTGAAAGTATCGAGAGCGTTTTGGCTGGGGATTTTAGCTTTAAAGAAAAGACAAACGTAAAAAATATCATTAAAAATTTTAAAAATTTCATCATAAAAAAAGAGGATCATTTTTTACATTTTGAGGAAATTTACACCATAAACGAGAGTGAAATTTTGCTAAAAGTCGCCTTTGGAGCGTTTAACAAACCAGAGCAGTGTTTTATCAAAATAAGCGATGAAAAAAGCGAATATTTTATAAAAAAACCGATCTTAATACGTGAAAATTTAGCAGCACACGAGCTTTTGAAGGAGTATTTGGCTGATGCAAGAGATAATTAGCGCAAGAAATTTAAGCCTAGCTTATGAGCGCAACGAGGTTGTGATCAATAGCGTAAATTTAGACATCTACGCAAATGACTTTGTCTTTATCACAGGCAAGAGTGGAAGCGGAAAAAGCACGCTTTTAAAGTCGTTTTACGGAGAAATTTCGCCCCTTGCTGGCGAGCTAAATGTCTGCATGACGCAAATGGACGACATCGATGACAAGAGACTTTGCGAGCTTAGGCAGCGAGTTGGCATTATATTTCAAAACTATCGCTTGATAAATGAGTGGAATGTCGAAAAAAACGTCATGCTGCCACTCATCATCAAAGGCGTCAATCAAAATGTAAGCAAAAAGCAGGTGGCTAAACTTTTAAAGCACGTAAATATGCTTCACAAGGCCGATAAATATCCTATGGAGCTAAGCGGCGGCGAGCAGCAAAGGGTCGCCATGGCAAGAGCGCTCGCACACAATCCAAATTTACTCTTATGCGACGAGCCAACGGGAAATTTAGACGAGTACTCAAGTGATGTCATCTGGTCGCTTCTAAAATCAGCCAGAGAATTTCTAGGTACAAGTGTCGTTGTAGTCACGCATCACATCCCATCAACGCTTCGCATCCCATACCGCCACTTCGTCATAGAAAATGGAGGCGTGCATGAGATCGCTTAAAAACCACATGGGATTTATATTGCCGCTCATTGCACTTTTATTTTCAGTGCAGTTTAGCCTCACAGCTGACAAGGTCGTAAAAGAGTACGAGCGCCTTATGGGAAATGACTACAATATCGTGGTGGTCTCAAGCAAAGAGCTAAGCGAGCCCGTCTTAAAGCCAGTTGTGAGCAACCTAGCTAGCCTTGAGCCACTAAGCCCGCAAAAGATCATCGACCGCCTATCAAACGACATCTCGGCTAAAAATTTATCTATCCTGCAAAATGCGCTACCTAAATTTTACTCGATAAAACTTAGCGAATTTCCGACACCACAATATATGGACGAGCTAAAGCAAAAGCTTTTGAAATTTGACGGCATAACCAAGGTCGAGACATTTTCAAAGACCCACGACAAGGTCTTTAAGATATTAAATTTAGCCAAAAGCATATCGTACGCATTTATGGCGATACTTTGCGTGATAGGTCTTATGCTTATGTTAAAGCAGGCTAAAATTTGGCTATTTGAGCATAGAGAGCGCATTGAAATAATGACACTTTTTGGAGCGCCATTTTGGCTAAAGTCAGCCATGCTTTATAAATCAGCCATGGTTGATAGCCTAGTTGCCACGATCATTGTCGGGACGTTTTTCTTTTTCTTGCCAGCCATTGAAATTTTTAGAGAAAATGCTGCAAGTATCGATGTAGTCTTGCCTAGCCTCGATCTTTCAAGGGATATCTTTATCTTATTTGGTGCGGCCTTGTTTTTGAGCGTTTTTGCTGTAAGTTTGGTAATGAGTAAGGCTAGAAAAAGCACGATATGAAAAAAGGAATTTTTACATTTTTGCTAGCTTTTAGTCTAGCTTTTGCCTCAAATACTAAAGAGAAGATAAAAGACTCTAAAAACTCGCTAAGATCGAGCCAGGCGATGAGTGAGCAGCTTAGTAAAAAGCTAGATGACTTGGCTGGCGATATAGTAACTGGTGAGAAAAAACTACGCGGCATAAGCGGCGATATCACAAATTTAAAGGGTCAAATTTCAGTTCTTGAGACAAATGCTTCAAAAGCGCTTCTTGAGCTTGATGATCTAACAAAGCAAAACAAAGAGCTAGAGCGCACCCAAAAAGAGCTAGAGCAAAATATGATAAGGATCATCGCAGAAGATCTCTCTTTTGACCTTTTAATGGGAGCTAACGATGGCAAACAAAGCGAAGAGAGCATCATCTCATCTCAAATTTTAACCAAGCTAAATGCCATCACAAAAGAGGACTTTAACAAGCTTAGCAAGGACTACGAAGAGACGATCAATCTCATAAAAAACCAGTCAAGCAAGATAAGTGAGATAAACACAAGTATAAAAAACTATAAGCGCAAGCAAAGTGATCTACAAAGCCTAGAGAGCACGCAGAAAAATACCATTAGCGGGCTTAAGCGAGATAAAGAAATTTACACCAAAAAGTTAGCCAAGCTTCAAGCGCAGCAAGATGAGCTACGAAAGACGCTTGAACAGCTTGCTATCATGCAAAAGCAAGAGGACGAAGCCGCCAGAGCAGCCAGAGAAAAGCAAGCTGGCAAGGGCGCAAAGGGCGGTGCAAAGAGCCAGCCAATGGGCGGAGGCTATCAGACAAGCTCTGTTAAGAGATATTCAGGCGCAAGGACGATCGCTCCGCTTGATAGCTACACCGTAAAGCAAAAATTTGGCAACTACGTAGACCCGATATATAACATCAAAATTTTTAACGAGTCAGTCATACTTCGCTCAACCACGCCAGATGCGAAGGTAAAAAGCGTGCTAAATGGCAAGGTGGTCTTTGCTAAAGCCACTCCAATGCTTGAAAACGTCGTCATCATAGAAAACGAAAACGGCATCCACACGATCTATGCTCACCTAAGCCAGATCGCGCCAACGGTTAAGGTAGGCTCACTCGTGCAAAAAGGCTACGTCATAGGCCGAGTTAGAAACGATCTCACCTTTGAAGTGACGCAAAGAAACTACCATATCGACCCGCTTGAAATGATCTCAAAATAGTCACTTTGTAAGCGTTATTAGCTAAATTTAAAGCCTTTTTGGCTAAAATGCGTGAATTTCAAGGAGCATGACAATGAGTAAGAGAAAACGCGTATTGGTCAAATTTTCAGGCGAGGCCTTGGCTGGAGAAAATGGTTTTGGTATAGACACAGCTGTGCTTAAATTTATAGCAAGCGAGATAAAAGAACTCATCGACAACGAGATCGAAGTTGGCATCGTCATCGGCGGTGGCAACATCATACGCGGCGTGAGTGCAGCAAAAGACGGTATCATCAAACGAACGAGCGGCGATCACATGGGCATGCTAGCAACTGTTATCAACTCGATCGCGATGCGTGAAGCGCTTGAGAGAAGCGGACTTGAAGTAAGAGTGCAAAGCGCGATCAAGATGGAGGCGATCTGCGAGACTTTCATCGTGGGACGTGCGCAGCGCCATTTGGAAAAGGGTAGAGTTGTCATTTTTGCAGCAGGCACGGGCAATCCATTCTTCACAACAGACACCGCAGCTACTCTAAGAGCTATCGAGATCGGCTCAGATATGATCATAAAAGCGACAAAAGTTGATGGCGTTTTTGACAAAGATCCGAAAAAATTCAAAGATGCAAAACTCTTAAAATCACTAAGCTACGAAAAGGCGATGAGTGACGATATCAAGGTTATGGACGACACTGCCATAGCTTTGGCAAAGGACAACTCACTGCCGATCTTAGTTTGCAATATGTTTAAGGCTGGAAATTTATTAAAAATAATAAATAAAGAAGAAGCAGCCCTATACTCAGTTGTAAAATAAATTTCAAAAAGGATAAAAATGAGAACAGAACAAATAACAGCAAGAGCGCTAAAACAAGTAGGAGACGACAGATATAAGCTTTCACTTATCGTTGCAAAGCGTGCAGAAGCGCTAGCAAATGGCGCCATAGCTTTAGTTGATGCTGATACTTCAAAGATGAAATTTGCTGACATCGCACTACTTGAAGTGGCTGAGGGCAAAATAGGCTTAGAGGCAATAGTTGAAGGAAAATAGTCTTTTTTTAGAGCAGTTAATCGAGCAAATTTTAGCTTGCAAAAACGTTTCAGAAGCGATAAAACTGCTCTTTTCTCTTTGTGAAAGAAGTGAAATTTTAGACAAAGCTATCGACAGCTGCGTCACATCTCACGCTGGACAATACCGAAAAAGCGGCGAACCATACGCCATCCACCCCATCTTAGTAGCCTCTATCGTTGCAAACATGGGCGGCGATGAGAGCATGGTCATAGCCGCACTTCTTCACGACGTGGTCGAGGATACCAACGTCACGCTAGGCGAACTTCAGGCTGAATTTGGCGATGAGGTAGCAAAGCTTGTTGAGGGACTTACAAAGATAGTTGCCATTAGAGAAAACAAGCTCGCAAGCTCCGATAGCAACGAAAAACTGGCAAGCTCGGCGCTAACTTTTAGAAAGATGCTCTTAATCTCCATAGAAGACGTGAGAGTCCTTGTCGTAAAGCTTTGCGACAGGCTTCATAATATGCTAACCCTTGAGGCGCTAAGGCCAGAAAAGCAAAAGCGTATCGCCGAAGAGACGCTTATGGTTTACGCTCCGATCGCTCATAGGCTAGGAATTTCATCGATCAAAAACATCCTTGAAGACCTAAGTTTTAAATACGCGATGCCAGAAGAGTACGCCAAGATCGATAGCTACCTAAATAAAAACAAGCAGCAGCTTAGCCTAAAACTAAATGCTTTTAATGAAAAAGTAAGTCAAATTTTGCTTGAAAATGGCTTTATCGAGGGCACTTTTGAGATACAAAAACGCATAAAACACTACTACTCGATCTATCTAAAAATGCAAAGAAAGGGCATTTCCATAGAAGAGGTGCTTGACTTGCTTGCTATTAGAATTCTCGTGGAAAAGCCGCTTGATTGCTATTTGGCACTTGGAAATTTACATATAAATTTTAACCCTCTCATCTCGAGGTTTAAAGACTATATCGCACTTCCAAAGCAAAATGGCTATCAAACGATACATACGACTATATTTGATAACAAGAGCATTTTTGAGGCGCAAGTGCGTACATACGACATGCACATGACCGCAGAATACGGCGTCGCAGCGCACTGGAAGTATAAAAATGGCGAGGGAAGCCTTTTAAATCCAAAGCTTGACTGGCTAAGCGACATCAGCATGCAAAGTAACGAGGTTGAAAGCAACGTCGAGGAGCTTTACGAGTACGCAAAAGATAGCCTTTATATCGAAGATATCGCAGTTTACTCTCCAAAGGGCGAGGTCTTTACGCTGCCACGTGGCGCTACGGCGCTTGACTATGCTTACGAAATTCACACAGAGATCGGCCTTTACGCAAATGAAGCCTATATAAACCGCGTTAGGATGCCACTTTTAACAGAGCTAAAAAACGGCGATATCGTTAGGATCGTAACTGGCGAGGAGGCTAAATTTCGCTGTTCGTGGATAAATAGCGTGCGAACAGGCAAGGCAAGAGCGACGATAAGGTCATTTTGCAAGCAAAAGATCAAGGAGATCAATCACAAAATCGCGATCGATATCTTAAAATCAGTATTTAACGTCTCAAAAGAGAGGATATTAGACTGGGTCGAGCGTGAAAATTTGGGCAAAAAGGTATTTCGCGCGGCGACTGATAGTGAGTTTTTGCAGGAAGTGGCAAATATGTTTAAAAAATATATCAGAAAAGAGCGCCCTTTTATGATCTCTTTGAGCGACAAATATCAG
>NZ_CALACG010000277.1 GCF_937890585.1 uncultured Campylobacter sp. | reverse complement strand
ATGCTAAAATCTGCGAATTAAAATTTTTCAAAAACAAGGAAAAACGTTGGCTATAAAAGAAGATTTAACCGAGATAAAAAAAGAGATAGACGCCCAAGAACAGTTTCTTGAGAGCATGATCAAGGGAGAGCGTTTTTTTAAGAAATATAAAACTTTGCTGATCGCAGTTTGCGCAGCAGCGATTGTTGCGGCTGTTGGTTTTTACACGAGCAAAATTTTAAATGAGAACAGAGTCGAAGAGGCAAATTTGGCCTATTCAAAGCTGATTTTAAACCCAAATGACGCAAATGCTTTAAGCGTTTTAAAAGAGAAAGAGCCAAGTATGTATGCGCTTTTCTCACTTGGGCAAATGCTTGATAAAAACGACACAAAGGGCATTAGTGAGCTTGCAAATTTGCAAGTACATCCGCTTATAAAAGATATCATCCTTTCACAAACTGGCAACGCAAATTCTGAAATTTTAAAAGAATATAACGCGCTTTTAAAAGGTTTTGAGCTCTTAAAAGAAAACAAGATCAAAGAGGCAAATGACGAATTTAACAAGATCGCGCTTGACTCACAACTTCAAACTTTAGTTAAAAATTTAAAACACTATCAGGGAATAAAATAATGAAAAAATTTACTCTTTTCTTGGCTTTTGCCTTGGCCTTAATTTTGAGCGGATGCGGCACAAAAAGACAATATTTTGAGCCTGCGCAAACATCTGGCGAGATATCTTTATCAAAAGATCTCCCATCTTACATCAAGTCGTCAAATGCAAATGGCGCGACGCTAGCAAACGGCAATATCGTCACAAAAACTGGCCTAAACACAAGCGTTACTTTGCCTGAAAATTTCTACTTTTTAAATGAAGAAAATGGCTTTATCATCTCAGCTAGCATAAATGGTGATCTAAACGTGACTGATCCTAGCGGACACAGCCTTTATAGCGGTAAATTTCCAACTGCGATCGTGGCAGCTTCGCTTGACCACAACCAGCTCGCAGCGATCAGCGCGTCAAACCACATCTATCTTATCGACACAAACACCGCAACTACGATCATGGAGTATAGCTCGTCTGACATCGCAGCGGTTGACTCAAGAGTTGTTGCACCTTATTTTATGAGCTCGCTCATCGTCTACCCAGCGCTTGATGGTAAAATTTACATCGTGCAAAAAGATACTGGTAGAATTTTACGTGACGTGGTCGTAAGCTCTGAAAATTTCTTTAATAACATCATATTCTTAGGCGTTGAGGGCGATAACTTGATCGCAGCAACAGCCAAAAAAGTGATCGTCATAAACCCAAGCCAAACAGTTTATTATGACGGCGAGATCAAAGACGTGCTAGTAAATAACGACGAAATTTACATCTTCAAAAAAGATGGCACGATCGTAAGAACAAACCTTATGCTAAAAGAGCTAAGCAGAGTAAATTTCAAATTTGCTATCTTCTCAGCGGCAACCATCATAAATAATAAACTCTACGTTATCGAAAAAACAGGCTATGTTATAAAGACAAATTTAGACCTAAGCGGAGCTGAAATTTACGAGTTTAGCGACGAGATAAAAGATAAGAGCTTTATGGGAAATGGCACATTTTACTACGATAACGAGTATGTTAATCTAGGACAATGAGCCAGAAAATTTGGGAGCTTTTCGAAGCTAAAAAGATCTTGCTAAGAGATCTAAAAAGGCTTGATCTTAGCGAATTTACCAAGAAACGCTCGCTTGAGGCGTTTTTTGGTATCGATACAAAAAATTTCTACGAGATCGTTTTTTTAAGAAGTGCAAAGAGCAGGCTTTTGGTCAAAGAAGCCAGCGAGATAGATGAAATTTGCACTAAATTTGAGGAGAAATTTCAAACCAAGATCAAAAAACGTGTGATCTTTTACAACTCTCAAATTTGCTCAAAGTCCCTAAACTACTTCAAAGAACAAGGCTGGAGCTGTTATGATTTTGTGTGATATCGGCAATACCAACGCCTCTTTTTTGCAAAATGGCAAGATCACTCACGTAAAAACTAGCGAATTTAAAAACTACAAGCCAGATGAAAAGGTCTATTTTATCTGTGTAAACGAAGAAATTTTATCCAAGATAAACGGCAACGATATGTTTGTAAATTTAGAGCCATACATCGAGATCGACACGATATATCAAGGTCTTGGCGTGGATAGAAAAGCGGGGTGCTATATGATAAAAGATGGCGTTGTCATCGACGCCGGAAGCGCTATCACCGTTGATATCATGGCAAATTCTATCCATCTTGGCGGCTACATCTTGCCAGGCATCTCAACCATGCTAAATGCCTATAAAAGCATCTCATCACGCCTTGATGTGACGCTAAATTCGCAAATAGACATCGACGCACTGCCGCAAAAGACGAGCGACGCTGTGAGCTATGGCATCATAAAGCCCATTATCACGCTCATCTCAAAGCTTGCTGGCGATAAGAAGGTCTATTTTACAGGCGGAGATGGCGACTTTTTATCTAAATTTTTCAAAAACGCCATTTGCGATAAGATGCTGATCTTTCGTGCCATGCAAAAAATAATCGATGAGAAAAAGGAAATTTTAAAATGATAACAGTAGCCTTGCCAAAGGGCAGGATCGCGGAAGATACACTAGAAATTTTTAGAAAGATTTTTGGCTCGAGTTTTTTGTTTGAAGATAGAAAACTCATCCTTGAAGAGGGAAATTTTAGATTTTTAATGGTTCGCAACCAAGATATACCAACATACGTCACCGAAGGCGCTGCAGATATCGGCGTGGTCGGGCTTGACGTGCTTGAAGAGCATAAGCCAAATGTGGTGAGGTTGCTTGATCTGCAAATAGGCAAATGCAAGGTCTGTATCGGCATAAAAAACGAAGAGGAGCTTGATTTTTCAAGGTCTGAGCTAAGGATCGCTACTAAGATGCCAAATATCACGAGAAACTACTTTGCCAAGCTTGCTGTTGGCGTGAAGATCATCAAGCTTTATGGCTCGATCGAGCTAGCTCCGCTTGTTGGGCTAAGCGACGCGATCGTCGATGTGGTCGAGACTGGCTCAACTATGAAGCAAAATGGGCTAAAAGTGGCTGGTGATATCATGCAAAGCTCAGCCTATCTGATCGCAAATAAAAATAGTTTTATCATCAAAAAAGATGAAATTTTGGAGCTTTATCAAAAGATAAAAGATGAAATTTCAAAGTAAAAATTTGAAAAAAGCAAATAGCACAAATAAAGGAAAAATGGTTAAGGTAAAACATTGTTGCTCTCAAATGAAAGAGGCAACGAAATTAAATTGCAAGATTCATAACAATATTTATGATTGCACAGACGTGCTTATTTCGTATTATCCTAAATTTGATGAATATGGAATTATAATTCACGATGGTGGTTCAAGTAGTATTTCAATTAAATTTTGCCCCTTTTGTGGTACAAAATTACCAAAATCAAAACGAGATAAATGGTTTGACAAAATGGAAAAATTAGGAATAGATATTGATAATGATGAAATTCCTAAAGTATATTTAAATTATGGTTGGTGGTTGAAGAAGTGATTGAAAATTATTTTTTTAACTCTTTTTTAATCAACATAAAAACTAGTTGTTGCCAATTTCAAACGGCTATCACATAAAAGATCTTTAGAAATTTCTATTTAACTAGATGTAAAAGCAAGATAAAATGCTTAATATTTTTTGTCCACTCACAATGGCGGCGTGTTTTGTTAGAGCTTCTTAAGACCGAGCAGATATAACTTTGTATAAAAACAGCAAATTTGCTTTAAATTATGCTGGTAAAATTTGATCCAAAATGGTAAATTTTATTTGATACAGTTAAAATTTAAATGGAAATAACGAGCAAATTCAGATCAAAAAATAATAATTGTTTTTGCATTTTAAAATTTTAAATTTTTAACTTTTCTTGATAGTTTAAATTTAACCGAAAACAAAATTTAGCCTAAATTTTCCCGCCAAACATCTCGTACATCGCCTTTTCCTCGCCCCAAAGCTCGCGGTGCTTTTTGATAGATGATTTGATAGCGTTTATGAGATAGAGCACATCCTCTTTTGTGTGCGTGTAGTGCATGCTCACTCTTACAAAACCTGGCTTTTTCTCTAAGATCTTATTTTCTTTAAGTCCCAGCAGATCAAAAGCATAAGGTCCAGCACACATCACACCAGCGCGGCTTTGTATGCCGTAGTTGTTGCTAAGTGTTGCGGCAAAGTCATAAGGCGAAATGTCGCGCACATTAAATGAAAAAATAGGCAGTTTTTCTGCATTTTTAGGGCCATAAATGGTGATATCTTCGATGCTGCTAAGCTCTTTTACAAAGAAATTTGCCAGTTCATCTTCGCGCGCTTTGATGTTTTCCACCCCGACACTTGCTTGCAAGTTATATGCTAGACTTGCTCGCACCAGCCCCAAGATAGATGGCGTGCCAGCCTCTTCAAGCTGCTCGGCATTTTTTATAAAAAGGTGTTTTGAAGGCGTCGCAAGTGCGATGGTGCCGCCACCTGCAAAGCTTGGCATATCGCTTGTGTAAAGCTCTTTTTTGATCGCTAAAAGCCCGCAACTCCCAACTCCGCCAAGTAGCTTGTGAGGCGAGAAAAAGGCTGCGTCAAAGTACGCAGTGTCTAAAATTTCATGCGAGCTGGTTGCTGCGCAGTCAAATGCCACTACTCCGCCAAATTTTTTAACGAGCGAGTAAATTCTCTTGTAGTCGGTTTTTACGCCCGTGACATTTGAGGCGGCGCTAAAGCAGGCGATGATCTTTCTTTTTGCGTTTAGTTTTAGCATCCTCTCAAGCATCACGTAGTCTATCTCGCCATTTTCATCAAGTCCGATGCGCTCGCAGTCGCAAAGCCCTTCACGAAAGCTGATCTCGTTTGAATGGTGTTCATAGGGCCCAACAAGCACGAGTGGTAAATTTACGCTTCTTAAATTTGCTTCGCCGATCAAGGCTCTTGTCGTTGGCGGCAGATAAATTCCCATTATCTCTTGAAATTTCTTTATCGCAGCCGTTGCGCCTTGACCTGTTGCTATTAGATAAAAGCTCTCATCAAGCCCCAATAGCTCTTTTAGCTCGGCTCTTGCGTTTTCGTAGCGTTTTTGCGTTAGCACGGCACTTGAACTGCTGTCTGAGTGAGTGTTTGCGTAGGTTTTTAAAAATTTTGAAATTTCATCTTCGATAGGTGCATAGGCAAGGCCTGAGGCCGTGTAGTCAAAATAGTAAATTCCATCTTTTAAAATGATATTTTTTCTTACTTCATCTATGGTTGGCACGATTTTCCCTTTGGCTAAAAGCGCGATTATAGTGAAATTTTGTATAAAGTGAGGTTACAAGCGGGCAGGGCGCCCACTCGTGTGATTATTTGTTTAGGAAGTTTTTTTCTAACCACTCGTTAGCTTTTGCTTCACTCTCAAATCTTTGGCTCTTAGCAACTTGGTTTGCACCCTCATAGAAACGGATACGAATGCCGTCTTGAACGCTATCGATCTTGATTCTAGTGATCTTATCTTTGTTTAGATAAGTCCTGTCGTTTAGTTTTACATACATGTTTTCTCCTTTTAAAAATTTGGTTTATTTTTTATCGTTTTTCTTTTCGTCTTGTTTTAAAAATAGCTCTTTAAAGCGCTTATTCGCATAGTCTTCGATGTCGTTTTGAAGCTGCTTATAGGCGTTTATGAGCTCATGAGCTCTATCATTTAGCGTAGTGCCAGCGCTATCTCCGCCACCTTGCTTGGTTGTAAAGAGATCTTCTTTTAAATTTTTTTGCAAAATTTGTAGATGCGACCAGCATTTTTTATAGTTCATACCTAAAATTTCAGCTGCCTTTGATATCGAGCCAACCTCGGCTATAACGTCTAAAACTTCGGTTTTACCCTTGCCAAATATAAGCTCGCCCTCGTCGTTTTCTATCCAAGTCTTTGTCTTTACTCTCATCTTTTTGCCTTTCTTTTCCTTAAAACAGCCTAGCTGACAGTACTTCACGTCAAAGCCGTAGTCTCTAAGCGTCGAGCGCATGGTCTTTAGCCCGCCGTTAGCCGCCGCTATCTCTCTTGCATCTTTGCAAAAAACTCTGCCCTTTTCGTCGCTCACTTCTTTTAGTTTTAGTGACAATGTAAATTTACCGCGGTCTTTATCCAAGCCACCAAACTGTCCAAGCTCGCAGTTGTCTATCTTGATGCCAAGTCTGGTTGCCTCGTCGCTTACCTCGCCGACTTCTATGCCAAGCTTGCTTGCGATCTTAAAAGCCGTGCCGCAGTCAAGTTTGCCGCTTTTATTTAGCGTTTGTTTTATTAGCTCTTCTAAATTTTTACTCATAAATTCTCTCTTCACCGCTATAAACGTTGATATTTTCGCCCCTTGCAAAGCCGCAAAGCGTGAGCTCAAATTTACGAGCGATCACCACGCCAAGGCTAGTCGGTGCTGTCCTTGAGATAAGCGCTGGGATGCCGTGCATAACGGCCTTTGCGACCATCTCTGAGCTAAGTCTGCCACTCACCATCAAAAATGAATTTACTAAGTTAGCTCCGTCTAAAACGGCCTTGCCAACGGCTTTGTCGATCGTATTGTGCTGAGCGATATCCTCGCCTATGTAAAATTTATCTTCGCTCACAAAGAGCTTTGCCGTATGCACGCAGCCAGTCATCTCGTAAAGCTCGCACTGCGTGTAAAACTCCTTCATTTGGGCAAGGATCATATCTTTGTTAAATTTAGCCCCGCTTTTTACAGCTCTTGCTGCCATCGCCTGTGGGTCGATATTTGCCGTTGAGCTTCTGCCACAGCCACTTATTATGACCTTTTCTTCGTCAAACTGCTCTAGGCGTTTTTCGTTCACTTTGGCGCTTACATAGACGCTTAGCTCGTCACTTGAGAGCTTAACCTCGGCTATGTCCTCTGGCTTTGTGATGACGTTTTCGCTGATCAAATAGCCCACAGCAAGCGCCTTTTGATCCGTTGGCGTTGCCATAACGGCACCAAATTTTTTGTCATTTATGTAAATTTCAAGCTTGATCTCACGCACCAAAATATCATCAACTTGTGCTTTTTGCTCGCCTTTATATTTGATGATCTGCGTTTTATAAATCGGTTCCATCTTGCTCCTTGAAGTTTTCACAAATGATAGCCCAAAAAGCTAAATTTAATTTTGGATTGTAGTAAAAACTAGCTTAAACAAAGCAAAAAGCTTAAACGCATTTTGATACGAAATAAACGTTATTGTGATTAAAATTTGATATGCAAGATAGGCATATTCCTTAAAGTATAAAATTAGAGAAAATAACAAATTTTATAGGTGCAAAAAGCACCTATAAATTTACGCTTTTAGTTTTAGCCTGTCGCCAGCGTAGTAAGCGATCTTCCAGACAGTAGTTTGCTTTAGGTCTTTTTCGCCATAACCTCTTGCAGTAACTCTGTCATTGTAGATTTTTTCTATCATATCTGACTCGCCAACTAACAAAGCCTTTGTAGAGCACATCGCAGCACAAACTGGCACTTTGCCTTCAGAAATTCTATCTTGTCCATATACTTCGCGCTCTTCTTCGCTATTAGTTGGTAGCGGACCGCCTGCGCACATAGTGCATTTATCCATTACGCCTCTTGCGCCAAACGCACCATCTTTAGGGAATTGCGGTGCGCCAAATGGGCAAGCATACAAGCAGTATCCACAGCCTATGCAGATATCTTTATCGTGAAGCACGATGCCATCAGCTCTGATGTAGAAACAATCAACCGGACAAACGAGCGAACAAGGTGCATCTTCGCAGTGCATACATGCGATTGATGTTGAAATTTCTTTACCAGGCATACCTTCATTTAGTGTGACGACGCGGCGTCTTCTAACGCCGATAGGCAACTCATGAGCTTCATCACATGCTACTGCGCAACCATTGCAATCAATGCATCTATCTGTGTCGCAGTAAAATTTAAGTCTATTGTTATCGTTAAATGCGCTCATATTATGCCCTTTCTATGCGGCAAAGACCGCCTTTTGTTTCTGGAATTTGAGTGACTATGTCATATCCGTAGTTTGTTACGGTATTTGCACTCTCACCAACCGCAAATGGCAAAGTTCCTTCTGGGAAATTTCCAGTCATATCAACACCTTGCATATATCCAGCCCAGTGGAATGGTAAGAAGATCATATTAGGCTTGACTGATGGCACTATCCTTGCACGAACCTTGATCTTGGTACCCTCAGGCGAATGAACCCAAACAAAATCCCAATTTTTAATGCCATGTTTAGCCGCTAGCTCTGGGTGGATGTCAGCAAACATCTCAGGCGTAATGCGTGATAGATACTTACTAGCACGCGTCTCCATACCAGCACCACTGAAATTTACGAGACGAGCTGTGATGAGATTGATAGGGAATTCTTTTGAGAAGTCCTTACTTTGTTGCAAGCTTTCAAATTTAGTATCAACGCGGTATTGTTTTGCTTTATCTTTAAAGCTTGGATACTTCTTGGCTAGATCTGGTCTTGGTGAGTGGATCGGCTCTCTGTGTTGAGGGATCTGATCAGCAAATGTCCAAACGATAGTTCTAGCACGTGCATTGCCATATGGAGCGATGTTTTTCTCCAAACATTTTGTTGCTATGATATTACTATCATCAGTTGACCAGCTAGCTCCGATCCTTGCTTTTTCATCATCAGTTAGTGTGATGCCTAAAATTTTCTCGATATTGTCTTTTTTGATCTCAGGATATCCGCCATTTATAGATGAACCAACTGGCGCTGAGCCTTCAGCTGCTAGCTGGCTAACACCGTTGTGCTCTAAACCAAAGCGGTTTCTAAAGCCCATTCCACCTTCGCGAACTGATTTGTGTGTATCATAAAGTATTGGGCTACCTGGGTGATTTTCTGTCCAGCATGGCCATGGAAGTCCGTAGTATTCGCCCTCAACAGGAGTGCCAGGCTTGCCAAGAGATGTTACTTCATCAAATTTATCCCAGTTCTCTTGGTGACGTTTTAAGCGCTCAGGTGTCCAGCCAGTCATACCGATAGTTTTTATAATGTTTGCTATCTCGTGAGTAGCAGCTTCTGGCCATTCTATCTTGCCGTCAGCATCCCTTATAGTGCGAGTTAGCTCGTCATAAAAGCCTATACGTTTAGCTAGTTCAAATAACAATTCATGATCAGGTATGCTCTCATAAAGTGGTTTGCATACTTGGCTTCTCCATTGACCACTTCTGTTTGTAGCTACGACTGTGCCACTACCCTCAAACTGCGTTGCAGCAGGAAGTAGATAAACATCATCTTTTTTATTTGTTATAACGGCAGCGTCATTTACAAACGGATCTACACAAACAAGTAACTCAAGTGCATCAAGACCCTCTTGAACCTTTACTTGTTGCGCTGTTGATGTTATGCCGTTACCTATAACTACAAGAGCTTTTAGGCTATCTCCTGCATTATCGATTGCATCATTGCCATCTTTACCATTTAGCGTACCAGCCCACCAGCGTGCAAGTGAAAATCCTGGCTTAAACATCCACTCAGGCTTGATAAAATTCTTTTGCAACCACTCGAAATCAACCTTCCACATTTTTGCAAAATATTTCCAGCTTCCTTCATTTTTAGGGTAATAACCAGGTAGGTTGTCTGGTAAATTTGCCATATCAGTTGCACCTTGAACGTTATCGTGGCCTCTTAGGATGTTACATCCGCCACCACTTACGCCCATGTTGCCAAGCACTAGTTGCAAGATCGGAGCTATACGAGTGTTTGAGCTACCTATTGTGTGCTGAGTTAGACCCATCGCCCAAACGACTGAGCCAGGGCGGTTTTTGGCATAGACTTCTGTGATCTCTTTAAGAGTTGCAGCTGGGACTCCAGTCACATCTTCAACGACTTCAGGTGTCCATTTTGCAGCCTCTTCACGAATCAGATCCATACCATAAACACGGTCATCAATAAATTTCTTATCCTCCCAGCCATTTTCGAAGATGAGATTCATCATGCCATATACAAAAGGTATATCCGTTCCTGGGCGAATTTGTGCGAAATAATCAGCCTTTGCCGCCGTTCTTGTATATCTTGGATCGATTACTATTAGCTTAGCGCCCTTTTCTTTTGCTTTTAAAAAGTGTCTAAAACCAACTGGGTGATTTACCGCTGGGTTTGATCCGATTATAAAAATAGACTTTGCGTTTTGGATATCTCCAAGGTGATTTGTCATAGCTCCATAACCCCAAGTATTCGCCACACCGGCGACTGTAGAGCTGTGTCAAAGACGTGCTTGGTGATCTAGGTTGTTCGTCCCAAACATCGCAACGAATTTGCTTATATAATAGCTTTGCTCGTTGCAGTCTTTTGCTGATCCTAAAAACATTACTTGCTCTGGATTTTTCTCGCGGTAAGCTTTTAGTTTTGCACCGATCTCGTCAAGTGCTTGCGTCATAGAGATGCGTTGCCACTTGCCACCAACTTTTTTCATCGGATATTTTACACGGCAGTGTGAGCGCACCATATCGATAACGTCTGCTCCTTTACAGCAGTGACCACCAGCACTTACTGGGTGATCTTGTGCTACTTCTTGACGCACCCAAACTCCATTTTCTACCTCAGCTAACACTCCACATCCTACAGAGCAAACTGAACAAACAGTTTTTACTATTTTTGAGTCTGGAAATGGGTTTGCCATCTCTTGAGCTGTTGCTTCTCTTGTGACATTGCTTGCTGCAAAGCCGGCCGCTCCACTAGCACCCGCTAATGCAGCCATTTTTAAAAACGATCTACGGCCAATGTTGTTTGGCGTAGCGTTTAATATAGCTTCAGACATTTTCATCCTTTCTTAAATTTCTATCAAATTTTATTTTGCTTGTTTGTAGTAAAGTTCCCAGTTTTTGCTTCTTTTGTAAAGCACTTCGGTCTTTTTACTCTTTCCTGATTTTAAATTTTCATCAGCATTTGCTGCTACAGCACCGCTTGCTGCTACAGCACCAACTAGACCGACTTTTTTTAGAAATTCGCGTCTATTTTGCATATGTACCCTCCGTTCTTAGTTTTCTTATCCTGTTTTTTTCTCTTCTTATGCTTTCAGATCTTGAAAGACCATCGCTCTTTTTGTGGTCTATCTTGACTGGTTTTGGTGAGTTTAGTGCCACGCGCTCAAACGCGATAAATTCGTTTAGCAAAACGGCCACATCCTTGTAAATTTCACTATTTTTATGCTCATATAAATTCTCTATAAACTCATCAATGTTTGGGTTTATAATATTTTTAAAAAGCTCATCTTCGCACTCGTCAAATTTGCCGATAAACTCGTTCATAAGCGTAAAGACAAAGCCCACGTTATCTTCATTCTCTTTAAATTTACTCTCATCTCTTCTAATGTTTGTCTTAGCTAAAATTTTACGCACATTAGCGCAAGCATGACCCACTTCATATCCCTCATCGTAAAAAGAGAGCGAGTTTCGAAGCGGACTTGGCGGAGTGTGAAAAATGTCATCAAATTCGGTGATCAAATT
>NZ_CALACG010000276.1 GCF_937890585.1 uncultured Campylobacter sp. | reverse complement strand
GTAGCTATAATTAGGCCTTTTTAAAAAAGAGGAAACAATGCCCTTATCTAGGTTAAACAAAGAACAATACACCGCCGCAACTGCGCCATTTGGACACAATCTCATCATCGCTTCAGCTGGCACTGGCAAGACTAGTACGATTGTCGCTCGCATAGCGCATCTTTTAAATTTAGGCGTTGCGCCTGAGAAAATTTTGCTTCTAACTTTCACTAACAAAGCAGCGAGCGAAATGATAGAGCGGTTAAATAGGTATTTTGACAAACAAATCACCTCCAAAATCACCGCAGGCACCTTTCACTCGGTCTCATTTTCGCTTTTAAAAAGCCTTGATAAAGGCGTCACGCTAAAGCAGCCAAGCGAGCTAAAGACGCTTTTAAAAAGTCTTGTTGAGAGGCGTAAATTTTACCATTTAAGCGACGTCAAGCCTTACGGCGGGGCATATCTATACGACCTTTATTCGCTATTTCAAAACAGCGAGCAAGGCACAACATTTGGCAAATGGATAAGTGAGAAAAGCGAAGAGCAGGGCGTTTATGCTGAAATTTATGAAGACGTGCTAGAGGAGTTTGAGGCTGAAAAGGCTAAATTTTCTTACGCTGACTTTAACGACCTTCTCATAAAAATGCGAGATGAGCTAAAAAAAGGGGCAAATTTAGCTTATGATGAAATTTTGATCGACGAGTATCAAGATACAAACACGCTTCAAGGTAGCCTAATAGACGCATTTAAGACAAAGAGCCTATTTTGCGTGGGCGATTTTGACCAGAGCATCTACGCATTTAACGGCGCAAATATCGAGATCATTGGCTCATTTAAAGATCGCTTTCCAAACGCAAATATCTACGCTTTAAATGTAAATTACCGCTCAAGCTCAAGCATACTTGCCCTTGCAAATAAGGTCATAAACAACAACCCAAGGCTTTATGAAAAGCACCTAACAGTTAGCCGAGAGGGAAATTTCAAGCCTCCAAGGCTACTTGTCTATAACGAGCTTTTTGATCAGTATCAAAATATCGCCGATATCATCTCATTTTCGCCATTTAATAGAGAAAATATCGCCATAATTTTTAGAAATAACTCATCAGCGGACGGTATCGAGGTCGCACTAAAAGAGCGAGGTATTGGCTCAAAGCGAAAGGGCGGAGTGAGCTTTTTTGAGAGCCGTGAGATCAAGGCACTCATCGACATCATGGGAATTTATGTTAATCCAAAAGATATAATGGCATTTATCCATATCTGCGAATACGCAAAAGGCGTTGGTAGCGCAGTTAGCAAAGAAATTTTTGACGCACTTCTTAAGCTTGGGCATGGAAATTTGATAAAAGGGATAGTTGAGCCAGATGAGAGCGTAAATATCTCATCAAACAAAAGGCGAAACTACCAGCTTGGTCTTTTTGACGACCTTGACGAATTTGCCGAGGTTTCAAGGTTTTCTAAGCTTGGCTTTAGCGATAAATTCCTAGGTCATCCTGTGCTAAAACTGCAAAAGCTAAGCGAGAGTGGGGCGCAGTTTTTATATGAAATTTACAACTTTTTAAGAGGCATGAGAAATGTCTCAAAGCCAGCCACAATGATAAATGAGATAAAAACTAGCAAAATTTACTCACTTATCGTCGAAAACATCAGCACAAAAAGAGCAACTCTAAAAAATGGCAACGTCGATCTGTCGCTCAAAGAAGAGGTCAAAGAGCGCATAATGGCAAAGAGTGTGGTGCTAAGCGAGCTAGCTAAAAAATATCAAGATATCAGTAAATTTTACAACTTCTTAGCCCTTGGAAGCAACGAGATGAGCGAAGGGCAGGGCGTTAGCCTACTTAGCGTGCATGCGAGCAAGGGGCTTGAGTTTGACCAAGTTTTCATAGTAGATCTCGCGCAAAACCGCTTTCCAAATTTAAAGCTAATGAGCATGGGCGGCAGCCTAGAAGAAGAGAGGCGGCTCTTTTATGT
>NZ_CALACG010000275.1 GCF_937890585.1 uncultured Campylobacter sp. | reverse complement strand
CGACATCGTAGTGCCTATTTAGCGTGCTTTTGTTAAAAACACCTATCATCTTTGCCTCTTTTTCTAGGCGGTCATTTAAGCGAAGATAAAGATCGTCATTTTTCTTGATATATCTTGGCAAAAATATAAGAAAAAAGGTCATCACTACAAAGCACGCCACAGCGACCTTTGGCCGGGCAAAATGAGCATAAACGCTGAGCCGATGATCGAAATAACCGATGTAAAAAACATAGGAAAATGCGTCTCAAAGAAATTTACAAACTCTCGCGAGAGCGCTACTCTGGCGATGATGGCAGAGTCGTCTTTGGCGTTTTGCTTTTCATTCATGATGACATTTACGGCGAGCTTTGCATAGATATTTGCAAAAACTTGCGTATCCACGCGGCGCCTAATGGCTCCTACAAGCCACGCTATGAGCACAAAAAGTGCGTAAATGAGGGCGTTTAGCGTGTTGCCTTGTATGATTGTGTTGATCGCAAAGCCTGCAAATATCGGATAAGCTAGAAAAAGTCCGTTCTCTGCTAGTACAAAAGCAAAGGTCAAAATGAGCTTTTTGTTATGCTCGGTCGCTATGCCTTTTAGCGTTTTAAAGGCGTTATTTTGCAAATTTACTCCTAAAAATTTTGCGAATTTTAGCTCAAATTTACAAATTTTAAAAATTTTTTGTTGTAACTCTTGACATTACAACAAAAAATCACTATACTTCGCTCATCGGTTGTAAATAAAAAGATTACAACACAAAAATAAGGAGAATAAAATGAAAAATTATCAGGTTACAAAGATCGCAAATGCGCCAAGAGTTGAGCTAAAAGAGGCTTTAAATTTAACTGGCTGTGAGGTATCTATAAACGAGCTTCCAGCAAACGTGAGCGTGCCATTTGTCCATGCGCACAAGCAAAACGAGGAGCTTTACATCATCATTGAGGGTGACGGCGAGCTTTTCATCGACGGCGAAGTGATAGCTGTGGGTAAAGGTGAGGCGATCCGCATAGACCCAGAGGGCAAAAGGTGTTTTAAAGCTGGCAAAAACGGCATCAAAATGATCTGCATCCAGACAAAACGCGGTAGCCTAGAGCAATACACAATGAGCGACGGCGTGATAGTTGATGACGTAAAGCCAAGCTGGCTGTAAATTTAGCGAGGCGAGAGCACAAAGTGCGAGCGTAAATTTAAAGTGCGTATCGACTGTGCGATCAAACAAATCAAATTTAAAGGAATACAATGAAAATAGCAATCATAGGTGCAAACGGCAAAAGCGGCGTAAATTTAGTAGATGAGGCGCTAAAACAAGGCTACGACGTCACAGCGATCGTTAGAAACAAAGAGTATAAAAACGAAAGCGTAAAGGTCGTTTATAAAGATATTTTCGAGCTTACAAAGGCTGATCTAGCAGGCTTTGACGCGGTTATCAGTGCATTTGCAGCATGGAGCGAAGAGACTTTCCCGCTTCACAAAAAAGTGGCCGCTCACCTTGTAAATTTACTAGAAGGCACCAGTACAAGGCTCATCGTAGTTGGCGGCGCTGGCACGTTATTTGTTGATAGCAAAGGCACTATGCTCATGGATACGCCTGACTTCCCACCTGAGTATATGGGCGTGGCAAAGGCTACGGCAGAGTCTTATTTTGAGCTAAAAGGTAGCGCAAACGTGCTTTGGACATATGTAAGTCCAGCAGCCGACTACGATGAAAATGGCGCTCGCACCGGCAAATACGTGCTTGGCGGGGACGATCTCATACTAAACTCGCAAAACGAGAGCTACATAAGCTACGCAGACCTTGCGCTTGCGATCATAGACGAGCTAAAAAACAAGAAATTTATCCAAAAGCGCTTCACCGCAGTTGGCGAGAGAGCGTGAGTTTAGTTTTAGCAGGCAAATTTAAACTTATGCCTGCTAAACTTAGAGGTTTAAATATGAAATTTAAGGGAGCTTATGCAAGTTGGCATTAAATTTTCAACTGCGATACATGCGCTTTTATGTGCTAAATTTTTTGAAAACGAGAAGGTTACAAGCGAATTTATAGCTGGTAGCATAAATACAAATCCTGTTATCGTTAGAAAGCTACTTGGCGTCTTAAAGGCTGCAGGGCTCGTAAATGTCGCAGCTGGAGTTGGTGGAGTGAGCCTTGCAAAAGAGCCAAAAGATATAAATTTACTTGAAATTTTTAACGCAGTAAACGACAAAGAAAAACTCTTTAAAATTCACTCTGACTCGCCCAAAGCCTGCCCGATTGGTGGCAGGATAGAGGAGCTTTTAAGCGGGCACTTTTTAAGAGCGCAAACTGCGCTAGAAAACGAGCTAAAAAGCGTCACCTTACAAGATCTACTAGACGAGCTTGCAAGATAAATTTAGGCTAGAAATTTGATCCTTTCTAGCCTAAAAATAAATTTACAAACTACTCCTGCATTGCGATCCATTTTTGTGCGATCCTGTCGGCATTTGTCGCAGCTTACATAGACGCGATCAGTACTTCGCCTTTTGATTACGGCTTAAATTTTAATGGTTAGCGTGTAGAAATTTTCATTGCGATTTGTATTTATTTGGCTTCATAGCTAGGTTATCGCAAGCAGGTATTTCACTCTTTTGGGCTAGAAATTTAACCCAAAAGATAAATATCAATCAGCCAAAACGGATAAATTTAGCAGGCTAACGCTCTAGCCTGCAATGATTACTAAAATAAGCTATTTACGCTTTCGTTGTGATAAACACGGCGTATCACTTCGCCAAATAGTGAAGCTGTGCTTAGCACTTTTATACAAGGGAGTTCTTCTTTTAACGGGATCGTGTCAGTCACCACTAGCTCGTCTAAAAAGCCAAGTTTTAGCCTATCATAGGCTGGTCCGCTAAGCACTGGGTGCGTGCAAAACGCCATTACGCTAGTTGCGCCACGCTCTTTAAAAATTTCAGCTGCTTTTACGATGGTGCCAGCAGTGTCGATCATATCATCGACCAAGATCACATCTTTGCCTTTCACATCGCCGATCACGTTCATCACTTCGCTCTCATTTGCTTTCTCGCGGCGTTTATCAACGATGACCATATCTAGCAAATTTAGATTTTTCGCCAAAGCTCTAGCACGAGCTACGCCGCCTACATCTGGGCTTGCGACGACTGGATTTGGTAAATTTTTAGCTTTTACGTAGTCGTTAAAGACAATGCTACCATAAAGGTTATCTACCGGGATGTCAAAAAATCCTTGAATTTGTCCTGCGTGAAGGTCCATAGTAACGACCCTGTCGATGCCTGCTGTTTGCATCATATTTGCCACAAGTTTTGCAGTGATCGGCACTCTAGGAGCTGCTTTTCTATCTTGTCTAGCATAGCCAAAATATGGCACGATCGCTGTTATAGAGCTTGCGCTGCTGCGTTTTAAAGCGTCAGTTAAGATAAGAAGTTCCATTAAATTTATATTTGCTGGGGCACATGTTGGCTGGATGACAAAAACATCTTTTCCACGCACGCTTTCGCCGATTTGCACGCTGATTTCACCATCGCTAAATCTTTTTATGCTAGCTTCACTGAGTGGAAGCGACAAATATTGCGAAATTTTCTTCGAAAGCTCGATATTTGCGGTGCCTGAGAAAATTTTATAGCCTCTCATAATAGTAACCTTTTTTAGTGATTTTTATGTTGTGATTTTATCAAAACGAGCTTTAAATTTAAATTTATTATTCCAGCTATTTTATTTAAAGTTAAATTTGTTAGTTTTTATCTCCGCAATCAAAAATTTGAGCTCTTACCCTATAACCAAGTGCAGACGAGCTTCCCGCAGGGCAGGCTTTGATACCTTCAAAAAGCCAGTAGCAAAGCGCCTCTTCTTTTATAATGTAAAGTACGACTCTTTTATGGAGTCCTACTATTTCAACTGCTTCATTTTTTAGATCATTTATCGCACCTTGTCTAAGTCTTTCAATAGCTGGGTTTATTCTGCCATTTGCCTCATCGCTTCCCTCTGCCTCTCCTAAAACTTTGCAGCTATAAGGTGTAGAATTTACCATAGCTATACCTTTTGAATTTGGTGACAACGGCTTTGGTTCAAACTGTGGAGCAACACAACCAGACAATAGACCTGCAACCGCGCAAAGTAGAGCTAAATTTAAAACTTTCATCATAACCTCCTTGAAAAAAATCCAGATGTTATTTTATTTCAAAAAAATAAAAAAGGCAACATAAATTTAAAGAAGATAATTAGTTAAAAATATTTTTGACTTTTTTATTTTATCAGGGCTAAAATCACACCCATGTTCAAGATATGTAGAATTTACGACTTTATTAAAAGCAACGACGAGAGATTTAAAGGTGTCTTTATCGATAGACTATATCCTAGAGGCGTGAAAAAAGAGATCTTTTCTAGCTTCATCTGGCTAAAATCAGTCACTCCATCAAACGAGCTAAGGTCATGGTTTCATGAGGATAAGGAGGCTAGGTTTGATGAATTTTGCAAAAGATTTAGGCAAGAGCTAAATGGCAAAGAGGAGCAAGAGGGGCTAAAAGAGCTTAAAAAGCTAGAAAAAGAGTATAAAAACGTGGCGCTTCTAACTGCTGTCAAAGAGCCAGAATTTAGCCACGTTAAGGTGATAAAAGAGGCGCTTAGTTCTTTATAAAGCCACTTGCGATGACGCGATCACCATCATACATCACGCAAAGCTGACCTTGAGCCACGCCAAGCGCGTTTTGATTTAGCCTTAGTTTTGCTGTTTTGCTAGCCTTATCAACCTCTACAAAAGCCTCAAGTTTAGGGCTTCTATACCTTATCTTTGTTTCGCACTCAAATTTATCTTCATCTATAAATAAATTTACGTTTTCAAGCTCTACCACCTTTTGAGCAAGATCATCTTTCGTGCCGACAACTATCTCGTTTTTATCAGCGTTTATCTTGATGACAAAGTGTGGCTCATGAGCGCCAAAAACCTCAAAGCCACGGCGTTTGCCGATAGTATAGTGCATGTAGCCTTGATGGCGGCCGATGATATTGCCGTCTTTACCCACCACATTGCCTGGCAAATTTGTATTGTAGTGCTTGTTTAAAACCTCGATGTAGGTATTTTCAACAAAGCAAATTTCACTGCTTTCTGCCTGAGTAGCGAACTCTTCAAGCACTTTTACGCCTCTTGCTAGCTCTTTTATATCTTTTTTGAATTTATCTCCAAGCGGGAAAATGACATCCTTTAAAACCTCTTTTGGCACCTGGGCTAAAAAGTAGCTTTGATCCTTGCTAGGATCTTTGGCGCAGGTTATAAAACCATCAACCACCTGCACGTAGTGCCCAGTAGCAAGCTTCTCGCAGCCATTTGCCTTTGCAAAGTCAAGTAGCGCACCAAGCTTTATAAATTTATTACACAAAGCGCAAGGATTGGGCGTTTTGCCCTCTTTATAGAGCCTGACAAATGGATCATAGACATATTCGTTAAATTTATCCTGCAGGTCAAGGATATGCACCTTTATGCCAAGATATTCGCCCACTTTTTTGACTTTTCTGATGTTTTCTTCGTGATATCCTGGCTTTTGATGAAGCATCATGTAGCAGCCTTGCACCTCATGTCCAGCCTCTTGCAGAAATTTAGCCGTCATCGTGCTATCTACGCCGCCGCTCATTGCAACCATTATTTTCATATTTTTACCTTTTTTAAATTTAAAGGCGATATTTTATATCTTATTTTTAAATAGCCAAAATTTCGTTTGCGATAAGCTCTATATCATCAGTGA
>NZ_CALACG010000274.1 GCF_937890585.1 uncultured Campylobacter sp. | reverse complement strand
TGACTATATAGTCTTAAATTCTGGCGTTAATTCACAGAAATTTCTCTTTAAAGATGGGCAAATTTTTAAAGAGGATCTAAGCTCACCTTGTGATAAAAATGAGTTTTTAGAGGCGATAAAAAAGTTGCTCGATCACTTTTTAAATAAAATTTTAGAGCATGAAAGCGAGCTTGAAAACTACGAGCAAATTTACACAGGCAGCGCAAAGGTGGCAAATTTCGCCAAAAGACATCACGTTTTCAGATATGAGATCAGGAAATTTGAGAGTAGAATTTCTAGAATTTACGAGGCTTTGCAAATTTGTGCGGCTGAGCAAAATGAGCTAAAAAAGGAGCTAAAAAACAGCGTGCATAAGTGTGGCGTGCTAAAGAGCATGATAGAGGAGTACTCGCTAAGGGTCGAGGACATCTACTCATTTATACAAAGCGACAAAAACGACAAGATAAACAAAAATATCTACCTTTTGACACTACTTTCGGCGTTATTTCTACCGCTAAATTTCATCACTGGCTTTTTTGGAATGAATACAAATGGCATGTTCTTAAGCTCGTTTAAAGATGGAACTGCGATCGTTTTTGCCTTTACTGCCCTGCTTTGCGTGCTATTTTTTGTTTTATTTTATAGATCAAACAAAAGTATGAAGTGAAATTTAAACCAAAAAGCAAATTTATAAATCAAAAGCTCGTTTGGCATGCCAAATATGGCGAATGCACAAAGCTTGCATTTGATATGTTTTGTGCTATCAACCACGAGCTAAATTTCTCTGACGCGAGAGGCGAGAGGTGTATAGATGAAGAAGATGCTAAGATAAAAACGCTCATCACCCCAACCAACGAAGAGCTTGGGATCGCCACAGAGAGCCAAAGCGATAAAAGAGAGAACACTTTAAGCATGAAATTTCCACTTGAGCGCAAAGATAGCTTTAAGGCTTTTTATTTTGGTTTAAAAATTTAATACCTAAATTTAAAAGGCGGAAAGCTCCGCCAAATTTAGTTTTTCTTGAAAAATCTCAATATCTTTGCTTGAAATTTAAAATGCTCTGAAAGCTCCATTATCGGATATGCTCCAGCATATTTTTTGCCTCCAGGCAGGTCTTTACTAACGCCTCCGCGTGCTGCGATCTGCGCAAAGTCGCCCACTTTTACGTGTCCAGCTGAGCCACTTTGTCCGCCCATGACGACATTTCTGCCTAGCACTGTTGAGCCAGCAAGCCCAGTTTGTGAGACGATAAGGCAGCCATTTCCAAGCTCGCAGTTGTGGCCTATTTGGACAAGGTTATCTATCTTTGTATAGTTTGCTATCATCGTGCTTTCAAAGACGCCGCGATCTATCGTCGTGCAAGCGCCGATCTCGACAAAATCGCCCAAAACAACGTTGCCATTGTGATAAATTTTCACATGCTCGCCAGTTTTTGTATGCGCATAGCCAAAGCCGTCACTGCCGATGACGCAGTTTGCTAGCAAGTGGCACTCGTTGCCCACCACGCAGTCATTATAGATGACGACGTTTGGGTGGATGATGCAGTTTTTGCCGACACTCACGTTATCGCCCAAAAACGCCCCAGCCATCACTATCGTGTTTTCGCCCACGCTCACGTTTGAGCCGATGTAGACGTTTGGCATGATAGTTGCGCTCTCGGCGATATTTGATGGTTTTGGCTCGCAAAATAGCGGCTTTGTGTACTCTTTGCTAAGTATAGCAAAGGCAAGGTGTGGGTTGTCGCAAACAAGCGCTACCATGCCAGCTGGCACGAAGTCCAAAAGCGCATTTGTCACCAAAATGGCTCCAGCGTTTGAGCTACTTATAAATTTGGCATTTTTCTCGCCGTCGCAATATGTTAGCTCAGCTTTATTTGCATTTTTCAATGAATTTAGAGCAAAAATTTCCAGATCTTCTCCGCTAAAAGTAGCGTTTACTTTTAAGGCTATTTCACTTAGTTTCATCATATATCCATTATCACAGATCCGCCGCGCACGACGTCAACTGGGTTAAATTTCTTTATCGATTTTAAAAAGCTCTCTACCCTACTCGCATCATCAGCCACCATGACGACGATGTAGTTTTCGTTTGTATTTGTGACGATGCCGTTATATGACTTTAGTATCGCCTCAAGGCCAGCAAAATTTTCACCAAGCGGAATTTTCACGAGCGCCATCTCTTTTTCGACAAATTCGCCACTTTCTATGACCTTATATGTTGGTATGAGCTTATGAAGCTGCTTTACGATCTGTTCTAAAACTCTCTCATCGCCGCTTGTTACGATGCTTAGCCTTGAGAAGTTGCTCTCAGGTATCGGAGCAACCGTGAGCGTGTCGATATTGTAGCCCCTGCCCGCAAAAAGCCCAGAAATTCTAGCTAAAACGCCGTGTTCGTTTAATACAATAACTGAAATCGTTCTTCTTATACTGCTCATTTTTCTTCCTTGCTCTTTAATATCATATTATAAATCGCAGCCCCTGCTGGAACCATAGGAAGCACGTCTTCAAAGCGGTCGATCCTCACGTCGATAAGAGCTGATTTTTTACTCTTGATCGCCTCTTTTAACGCCTTTTTAAACTCATCTTTGCTCTTGCAAACAAAACCAACGCCGCCAAATCCCTCAACGATCTTCGTAAAATCAGGCTGCAGGCTAAGGTCAGTCGA
>NZ_CALACG010000273.1 GCF_937890585.1 uncultured Campylobacter sp. | reverse complement strand
ATCATATATAAATGTTCTATCATATGTATATTTATCTTCTAAACTTTCTAAGTTGAAGATAATCACATCGTTATTTACATAATTGTGCCTAATCTCTGTCTCTTCTGCTTCCCAGAGAACTTCTCCTGTTAAAGATAATTCCTTTAATCTACAGTTTTCTTCCATCTTGGCATATATTTTCCCATCTATATAAAAATAGTCGTACAGATCCTCTATTTTTTTTACTTTTTTATACATAACTAATCTACTATTTCAAATATTTTTTTAAAATTTTCCGGTTTATCTAACCATTGCAAAAAGGCTTCTGAAGAAACTTTACTTCCTTCTAACCAACCTGATATTTTTTCAGTAAAGACACTTGGTGTCACAAACAATTTCTCTAACTCTTCAATAGTTTTTCCGTCAGCTGTTTTTGCAAATATCTATATCTCCAAAAATTTCTTGTTCTTTACTTAAGTAAAATTCCTTTTTTTAAGCCTTTTTTCTCGTTCTTTTTCATCTATGTTTAAGATACATAAAATGTCGGCCTTACTAATTCTTGCAAACGGAGTGGCGCTGGCGTAAAATACGAGTTTGACATGTGGTGGTAAAAATTTAAAAAATGGTCTTAGCTCATCTTTTTGATCGCTCTTTATTTTTACTCTTGGGCGCATAAAAAAGAGATTTATACTCATTACATCATCGTCTATTACAGCTATTTGGTGTGGTTTAAAATATCCAAAGCCTTTGCGTCTGATTTCTTTACCGAGTGTGCTTTTACCACTTCCGCAAAGCCCAGTAATGACAATTATCGCACGTTTTTTATTTTTTAAAATATATTCACATTTTTCTTGTAGTTCGGATAGGTCTATCATTTAATTCTACTATTTCTAAAATTTGAATATAAATTTCCTAGTATTGGCATCGAATATATAAAAAGCTTCTTCTTAACTCTAAAGATATAGTCGCTCTCACTCTTTGCATTATTTGAGATATCTATACGTCTTATCTTAAATTTATCATCTCCCATGCAATATCCACCATCTATCACGCTAAAAGCAAAATCATAATACTCTTTAACTATCCTTTGCGAAAGCTCGTTAAAATGTCCCTTTGGAAAGCAAAAACCAAATTCTTTTTTCTCAGGAAATAGCTCTTTTATCTTAGCAAGCGAGTTAGAAAATTCCTCTCTTAGCCTTGTCTCATCGTCACTTCTGCAAGAAAAGTGGCTCACTGTGTGACTATCAAACTCAAAGAGCCCACTCTCTTGCATCTGCCTGATCTCATCTAAATTTAAAAAATACTCTAAATCTTTATCGTAGTCGATATCTTTGTGCATTTTAAAGGAAAAATCATAATCCTGCCTTTTAAAATCCTTGATCTTATCTGTTATCAAAAAGCAAACAGCTGGGATATTTAGCTCTTTTAAGAGGGGGAAAGCAAATTTATAATTATCAAAATACCCATCATCAAAAGTTAGTAAAATGCTCTTTTTATGAGCCTTTACTCTACCAGCAACGATATCTTTAAACTGGGTGTAGTTTATAAATTTATAGCCCTCATCTAGCGCCACACGAAGTGCTTTTTTTAAAAGTTCTGGGCTTATAGCAAAGTCATTTTTATTGTTGTTGCAGTGATGTACTGTCAGTACGCAAACTGGGTGATTCATAGGCTCTCCAATAATCTCTTGATATATGTTTTTAGAATTTGTGTGTCGTAATTCTCTTTGACAAAGGTGCTAGCATTTTCTGCGCATTGTTTGGCCAGCTCGTCATTTTGTATGTACGCATTTATCTTTTCCGCCATATCTTGCGCGTCTAAAAATTTAGCGCACTGTCCTCTGCTCTCTGCGAGTAATTTATTCATAGGAGCAATATCAAAAGCGACTATTGGGCGAGATAGAGCCATGGCCTCTAGTAAAGCCGTAGGAAGGCCTTCTGTATGAGAAGGAAAGGCGTAATAATCTATTCCTTTTACCACATTTGCAATATCGCTTCTAAAGTCAGTAAAAACTAATTTTCCCTGAATATCATCATCAAA
>NZ_CALACG010000272.1 GCF_937890585.1 uncultured Campylobacter sp. | reverse complement strand
AGAAAGACGAGCTATATCTTAGCTATGCAAAATACGACAAGATAAAGAAGGTGACCTACCAGCCAAGTAGGTTTTTGATAGAGGCTGGCATGGCACAAGAGGAAGCATAAAGAGTATTTACTCTTACGGAGTAGAATTTACCAATTTTTTACAAAGAGAAGTGATGAAAAAATCTAAAATTTTAATAATCCTGCTTATTTTAGGCGTCGGTGGATATTTTATCTACGATAATTTTTTTAAGGTAAAAGACGAAAAGGTGGAGTTTATCACCAAAAAAGCAAAGAAGGGCTCATTTAGCAAAAAGGTCGATGCGACTGGAGAAATTTTCGCCACCGAGCTAATCGACGTGGGAGCTCAGGTGAGCGGTCAGATAAAAAAGCTCTACGTTAAGCTTGGAGATCAGGTAAAAAAGGGCGATATGATCGCAAGTATCGATAGCTCGACCCAGCAAAATAGCATTGATAATAAAGAAGCACAGCTTGCCATCTACAAAGCTCAGCTTGAAAGCGCAAAAGTAGCTCTAAATATCGCTAAAACGCAGTTTGATAGAGAAAATGCACTATTTTCTAAAAACGCCACCTCAAAGCAAGAATTTGAAACCGCAAAAAACACATATAGTGCAAATAGCGCCAAGATAAAGGAGCTTGAAGCGCAGATCAAGCAGACAAATATCGAGCTAAGCACTGCTAAGATAAATTTAGGCTACACAAAGATCACCGCACCAAGGGACGGCACCGTTGTAAGCGTGCAGGTTGAAGAGGGTCAAACTGTAAATGCCAACCAAACTACGCCAACTATCGTAAATATCGCCGATCTTAGCCATGTGAAGATGAAGATGCAAATAGCAGAGGGCGACATCACCAAGATAAAAGTCGGCACGCCAGTTGAATACTCGATCCTCTCTGAGCCAACGAAGAAATTTCAAACGACTGTTAGCTCGATCGACCCAGGGCTCACCACACTAAGTGATGGCAGCTACGGCTCAAGTAGTAGCAGTAAGTCTTCATACTCAAGTAGCTCTAGCAGCAGCTCGGCGGTCTATTATTACGCGCAAAGCATCGTTGATAACAAAGATGGAATTTTAAGGATAGGCATGACCACGCAAAACGAGCTTTTAATAGCAAATGTTGAGGACGCCATCATCGTGCCAAGCATCGGCATCAAAAAAGATGAAAACGGCACTTTTGTCTATGTGCTAAAAGATGGCAAGCCCGTAAAAACAGCGGTCAAAACTGGCATAAAAGATAACCTCGATACGCAGATAATTAGCGGTATAAATGAAGGCGACGAGATCATCACATCTCAAGGCTCATCAAGCGAAATCGCTAAGATGATCGCAAAAGAACATAAGAAGTTTTAAGTGATAAGCCTAAAAAACATCACCAAAAGCTTTAAGCTAGGTGACAATGAGATAGAGATCCTACACGGCATAAATTTAGAGATAAAAAAGGGCGAGTTTATAGCCATCATCGGTCAGTCTGGCTCTGGTAAATCAACTCTTATGAACATCCTTGGCTGCTTAGATAGCCCAAGTGGCGGCGAGTATTTGCTGGACGGCAAAGATATATCTAAATTTGACAGCGACGCCCTTGCCAAGCTTAGAAGGGATAAATTTGGCTTTATATTTCAAAGATACAACCTTCTTAGCACGATGAACGCCCTTGAAAACGTAGCGCTGCCAAGCATCTACGCAGGTGCAAACAAGAGCGAACGAGAGAAAAGAGGGATGGAAATTTTAGACTCTCTTGGTCTTAGCGAAAAAGCGAAAAATTTACCAAACAAACTTTCAGGCGGACAGCAGCAAAGGGTCTCCATAGCAAGGGCGCTGATGAATGGTGGCGAGATCATCTTGGCTGATGAGCCAACTGGCGCGCTTGATAGCAAAAGTGGTCTAAGAGTGATGGAAATTTTAGTTGATCTTTACAAAAAAGGCCACACTATCATCATCGTCACGCACGACCCAAAGATCGCCGAATACGCAAGCAGGGTGATCGAGATAAAAGATGGCAACATCGTAAGCGACAATGTCAAAAATAGCAAAATTTATGAGGCCACAAAGCAGAGCCAGCCAGAAAAGAGCAAATTTACCTACTATAAAGATCAGCTCATAGAGAGCTTTAAAATGTCGGTAAATGCGATGTTAGCTCATAAACTAAGATCGCTTTTAACCATGCTTGGCATTATTATAGGTATCACCGCAGTCATTAGCGTCGTGGCCCTTGGCAAAGGCTCGCAGGAGCAAATTTTAGCTGGCATCAGAAAGATCGGCACAAACACGATCGACATCATGCCAGGCAAAGGCTTTGGCGATATGCTCTCAGGCAAGGTAAAAACGCTCTCCATAAGCGACGCAAACATGCTTGCTAAGCAGTCCTTTTTAGACTCCGTCACTCCAAATACAAGCACCTCAGGCGTGCTAACCTATGAAAATATCTCGCTAAGTGCGAGCTTAAAAGGTGGTGGAGTAGGGAGCTTTGACGTAAATGGGCTAAAGCTAGAAGAGGGCAGAATTTACGATGATGACGAGGTTTTAAACTCTGATTCAGTCGCTCTAATCGATCAAAACACCAAAAATAGTATCTTTAAAAATGATGATCCTATCGGCAAGATCATACTTTTTAACAAAAAGCCACTTCGCATTATCGGCGTTTTGCAAAAGGATGATTTTAAGATTGGCGACGCCAGCACGCTTAAAATTTACGCTCCTTACACGACTGTGCTAAACAAGGTCACAGGGGATAAATTTATAAGCTCGATCACAGCTAAAGTAAATGAAGGTGTCAATGCGCAAATCGCCGAAAAGAGCCTAAGCGAGCTTTTAGAGATCAAGCACGGCAAAAAGGACTTTTTTACAAGAAACTCAGACAGTATCAAGCAAACGATCGAAGAGACTATCTCGACCATGCGCCTTCTCATCTCAAGCATCGCCGTCGTCTCACTCGTAGTTGGGGGCATAGGCGTCATGAACATCATGTTAGTCTCAGTCACTGAGCGCACCAAGGAGATCGGTATCAAAATGGCGATCGGAGCCAGACAGAGCAACATCTTGCAGCAGTTTTTGATAGAGGCGGTGCTACTTTGCCTAATAGGTGGTGCTATTGGCATCGTCCTATCCTACGCTATCGGCTACGTCTTTAACAACTTCTTAAACGGCTTTAGCATGATCTTTTCAAACGGCTCGATCGTGCTTGCACTTGTCACGTCGATGGCTATTGGCATCATCTTTGGCTACATGCCTGCCAAAAATGCCTCAAAACTAAATCCAATAGATGCGCTTTCAAGGGAGTAATATGAAATTTCTAAGCCTAGCTTTAGTGCTCGTTTTAAGCGGTTGCGCTGTTAAAAATATAGATGAAAACTACAAGCAAATTTTACTTGAAGATAACGCCAGCCGTGAGTAAATTTAAACACCTCTTGGTGGAAGCAGTATCATCAAAGCTACCTTAATGAGCTTGTGGATATGGCTCTAAAAAACAACGCCGACCTTACAAAAGCTGCGATAAATGTAAATAAAGCGCTCGCTCAAGCATAGGGCTTAGCTACGAGCTTGATCTTTGGCAAAAGCTAGAAATCAAAAGACACAGCGATCTTTGAAGCAGATGCTAGCAAATTTGACTTGGAAGCCGGCAAGTTAAGCATTATAAATTCTCTTTCAGACGTCTATTTTCAAATTTTATATCTAAACGAGAGCATAAAAACTTATGAGCAAATTTTAGAAATTTATAACAAGCTAAATGAGATAGTTGGGCTTAAATTTGAGCTTGGCAAAGAGGAGGCGCTAAGCCTAAAACAGATAAACTCGCAGCTCTTAAGCGCTCAAAATAAGATAGAAAGTGCTAAAAAAGAGCTTGTGAGTGCTAAAAAAACGCTTAGGATTTTGCTAAATGAGAGGCCAGAATTTGAGCTTAAATTTGAAGGTCTCACGCTAAGTCCCGTTAAAAGAGTGGGCGTTGATCTTGAAGTGCCAACAAGCGCCATAGCAAACCGCCCTGATCTAAAAGCGGCCATTTACCGCATAGAAGAGGGCATCTTAAACTACAAAGCGAGCCAAAAAGAATTTTATCCAAGCATCACGTTAGGAGCCAGCCTCAAAAGCAGCACCAACAAAAAAGAGGAAGCTTTTAGTCTTAAATTTCTAAATGGCAACATTGCTTTGAATTTGCCATTTTTAAACTACCACAAGCTAAAGTCAAATTTAAAAGTTAGCGAGGCGAATTTCGAGCTTGCAAAACTAAACTACATAAGCACTCTAAATAGCGCATTAAACGAGATAGACGCATTTTATAAGAGCTATATAAATGACGAAGCACTGCTTACAAACTACCAAGAGCAGATAAAAAACTACGAAGAAATTTCAAAAATTTACGAGCTAAAATACTCTTACGGCAAGGTCGAGCTAAAGCAGTTTTTAGAGGCTAAAAATAGCGAGCTAGAGGCCAAAATAGGGTTACTAAAAGCAAAATACACGCTTTTACAAGATGAGCTAAATATCTACAAAGCCATGGCAGGCAAATTTAATAGGTAAATTTATGAGCTCAGCTTGGGACTACGAGGCAAACGCATGCAGCAAGGATGGCAAATTTAGTGCCAAATTTGAAGGCTGCGAGGTCGCTATGGGCGCTCCAACCCTTGGTGAGCTACGACTTTTTATAAATAGCGAGCACTGTCTAAATTTAAAAAATGAGCCTTCAAATCACGCAAAAAGACTATCAAACTTGGATCAAAATTTAGTCAAAGATGACGATGCGCTTCAAATTTTACTTAGCGAGAGAGCGACTGCTTGTTTTTTGTTTTCAGAGGACTCTAAATTTTTAGCTTTTTCTGAATGGACGGCAGATAAAATGCAGATCGTAAAGATACTTAGACTAGCCGATATGAGCATAAAAACTGACAACAATCGCAAAAGAGTAGTGGAATTTCTCTCATTTGATGATGGCGTGCTTGAAATTTTAGACTCACCGATCTTTATGCCAAAAAACTATACACTAGATATCCACACGCTTTTTGACGATAAAATTTAATTAAGATTTAAAAATAGCTTTCAGATCTACTTTTTTTATAGCAAATTTAACTACTATCTCTTAAATTTAGCACGCAAGATCGCTCAAATCTAAAATTTAACGCAAAAGATAACTCTTTGACATAAATTTAACGCACAAGATAATATTTGGCGCATAAAAACAGATATCACGCACTATTCTTATTTTATAC
>NZ_CALACG010000271.1 GCF_937890585.1 uncultured Campylobacter sp. | reverse complement strand
CTTGAAACTACAACCACTCAAGAAGAAACTACAACCGAGCCGCCTACAAAAGCTTATGAGACTGATGAAAATTATACAAGGAAAATTGATTTTGATTCGTTGAAGGCTACAAATCCGGATGTTATCGCATGGGTGTATATTCCCGGAACTGTAATTGATTATCCTGTATTATGGAAAGAATATGATATAGACTATTATCTACATCGTGATATTAACCATAAAGAATCTTATTACTCTGTCTATATGGATGGATATAGTAATACAGATTTCTCAACACTTAATAATATTATCTATGGACATCATATGAAAGATGGTACTATGTTTACCGATATCACAAAATTTAAAGATGAAAATTTCTTTAAAGAACATAGAATGATATATATTTATACACCTCAAAAGACATACAGGTTGAAAACTTTTGCGGCACTTTACTCTGATGCTGCACCTGAAAGAAGGCAGACTTATTTTGATGATATGAATTATTTTCATGACTATGTTGATAGAATGACTAAGGAATGTAGCTATAGAGATATACCTACTACAGGTATAGATAAAATATGGTCATTTATTACCTGCTCTTACGAGGGAGATAACACAAGACCGATACTATATGCGTATGAATTAAATGATGATGACGAACCACAAAGATATGATATTTCTACTATTGATTTTGGTGAGGATCACAGATAAACTTATGGCTATAGTTTAATGATATAACATTTAGTTATATCATATATATAATATAACAAATTGACATTTATTATAATGGTGCTATAGTAAATGGCGAACCAATATAATTTTATTGTTTTGTCTTTATTCAAAACTATATACTAATACTTTTTAATATTGGGAGGTAAAATGAGACGAGTATTTTCACTTATTGTAGACAATTCTGTAGGTGTTTTAAGTCGTGTGTCAGGTCTTTTTTCAAGGAGAGGTTATAATATTGACTCTCTCACTGTTGGACAAACTGCTGACCCACGTTTTTCAAGAATGACTGTTGTTTCTATTGGTGATGAAGACACACTTGATCAGATAGTAAAACAGCTTAGAAAACTTGAAGATGTAAGAGATATCAAGGTTTTAGAGGAAGGCAAGAGTGTTTTCCGTGAAATTGTAATGATAAAAGTAAAGGCTAATGCCTCACAAAGACAGGATATAGCTGCCCTTTGTGATATTTTTAGAGCCACTATCGTTGATGTAGCAAAAGATTGTTTGACAGTTATGCTTACAGGTGATAATTCAAAACTTGAAGCACTTTCAAAACTTACAAAAACCATCTCAACTGTTGAAAAATACTACGTTGATGACATTAAATTTAAAGAGATAATTGACAAAGCCATCGCTGGTTTGATGCAAAATTTAGATGCTCACTCAAGCTTTTTAAATGAAAAAGCATATAAAGATATGCAGGTGCAAACAAGCGGAGAATTTGGCGGACTTGGCATAACAGTTGGCATGAAAGATAGCGCACTAACCGTTATCTCGCCTATCGAGGACACTCCAGCTGATAAAGCAGGCATAAAAGCAGGCGATATCATTTTAAGGATCGATGGCAACTCAACTATCGGCACAACGATAGATGAAGCCGTAAATAAGATGCGCGGCAAGCCAAAAACTCCGATAACAATTACAATTTTGCGAAAAGGCGAGCAAAAGCCATTTGACGTAAAGATCATAAGAGATCTTATAAAGGTTGAGTCTGTCTATGCAAAAATGATAGAAAATGAAAACATCCTTTATATACGCGTCACAAATTTTGACAAAAACGTCGTTACAAAGGTCAAAGATGCTATCAAAGAGCATCCAAAAGCAAATGGCATCATACTTGATCTTAGAAACAACCCTGGCGGTCTTTTAAATCAAGCTGTCGATCTAGTGGATCTTTTCGTAGATAACGGCATCATCGTATCTCAAAAGGGTCGTGATGCATCTGAAAATGTAGAGTATAAAGCAAGCGCTAGCAAAACCTTATCAAAACTCCCACTTGTTGTCCTTGTAAATGGCGGAAGTGCAAGCGCTAGCGAGATCGTCAGTGGTTCATTGCAAGATCATAAGCGTGCGGTGATAATCGGCGAAAACACATTTGGTAAAGGTAGCGTTCAGGTGATCTTACCAATAGATGATACAGAAGCGCTAAGACTAACCATTGCAAGATACTACTTACCAAGTGGCAGAACTATCCAAGCTGTTGGCGTAACACCTGATGTAGTCGTGCATCCTGGCAAAGTGCCGCAAAGCGATGATAGTGCATTTAGCATCAAAGAGAGCGAACTAAAAGCACACCTAAAGAGCGAGCTAAACAAGATAAATCCAACAAGCGAAGGCAATAAAACTGAAGCAAAAGATGATAAAAATATAATCACACAGAAAAAAGTCGATGAGGATATTCAGTTAAAAACAGCGATTGATACGATCAAAATTTTAAAGATAAAACAACAATAATCTAAAGGAGAACAACATGCAAAAAAGAGAGCTTATCTACGAGGGAAAAGGCAAGAAAATGTACGCCACAGACGATCCAAATCTACTTGTGGCTGAATTTAAAGACGATCTAACAGCATTTGATGCTCAAAAAAGAGGCAACGAAGCTGGCAAAGGCGCACTAAATAACAAAATCTCTACTCAGCTTTTTAAACTGCTAGAGAGCAAAGGTATCGTCACTGACCTTGTTGAGACCATCAGCGACACTGAGCAAGTGGTCAAAAAATGCGAGATCATACCTCTTGAAGTTGTTGTGAGAAATATCGCAACTGGCTCACTTAGCAAAAGACTTGGCATAAAAGAAGGCACAGTTCTACCTTTTACACTTGTTGAGTTCTACTACAAAAACGACGATTTGCACGATCCGCTAGTTACTGACGAGCACTGCATCATCATGGGTCTAGTAAAGAGCGAAAAAGATCTTCAAACCCTAAGACACACAGCAAGAGAGATTAACTCTATCTTATTTAAATTCTTTGCAGAGAGAAATTTAAAACTAGTTGATTTCAAAGTCGAATTTGGTATCGACAAAGATGGCAACATCATCTTAGCTGACGAGATAAGCCCTGATAGCTGCAGATTTTGGGATGCGACAACAAACGAAAAACTTGACAAAGATAGATTTAGACAAGACCTTGGTAGCGTAAAAGTAGCTTACGAAGAAGTTTTAAGAAGAATTCTTTCTTAAGGACAAAGATGAAAGCTGTCGTAAATATAGCATTAAGAAGTGGGGTCCTTGACCCTGCTGGTAAGGCAGTAGAACACGCGCTAAATTCGCTTGGATTTAGCGGTGTTTCAAATGTCAGGATAGGCAAACAAATCGTTTTAGACATCGACGAGAGCGATAAAAACAAAGCAAAAGAGCAGCTAAAAGTGATGTGTGAAGAGCTTCTAGCAAATACCGTCATCGAAGACTACGAGATCGTGCTATGAAAGTAGCGATCATACTTTTTCCTGGCACAAACTGCGAAGAAGACACAGCTCACGCCTTTGGGCTACTTGGCTGCCAAACGCAGATCATCTGGCACAAAGAAGATAAGATCGATGCTGATCTAGTCGTTTTGCCTGGTGGTTTTAGCTACGGCGACTACCTAAGAACGGCTGCGATAGCTAAATTTAGCCCAGCGATGCAGGCTGTAAAAGAGCATGCGAAAAAAGGCGGCTACATTTTAGGAATTTGCAATGGCTTTCAGATGCTTCTTGAGCTTGGACTTTTAAAAGGCGCGATGAGAAGAAATGAAAATTTAAATTTTGTCTCAAAATACCACCACCTAAAAGTAATCTCAAATAACAATAAATTCCTAGCAAATTTAGCTAAAAACGAAGTAGTAAATATCCCTATCGCTCATGGAGAGGGCAACTACTACACAGATGAAAATACGCTAAAAAGCCTATATGATAACGAGCAAGTCTTGCTAAAGTACTGCGACAGCCACGGCAATGAGATAAATCCAAATGGCTCAGTTGATAGTATAGCTGGGATTTGCGATGAGAGCAAAAAGATCTTTGGTCTTATGCCTCACCCAGAGCGCGCTTGCGAGAAAATTTTAGGCACAGATGATGGTATGAAGATGTTAAAAGGGCTAGTTTGGTAAAACGAACACTTTTTATCGCCCTACTCGCGCTAAATTTATTTGCCGCAAACACTGATGAAGTCAGCGTTTTTGACATGATGGATGAGGCAAGAGAGGATAAATTTGTAAATAGCCAGGCATCAAAGCCGCAAACAAAGACTCCAAGTGAAGAAGATATATCAAGAAAACTCGTCTCTCCACGCTCTATCGCCCCACAGCCAGAGCGTATCACTCCAGAGCAGATGCGAAATATCGTACCGACAAACGAACCAGACATCAGCGTCCCTGACAATCAAGTCTATGACAAGATTAAAATAAAAGACCTCCTTTTAAAAGCGACAAATATCCCTAAAAATGTCGTAGTAGGAGAAATTTTTAGCGTTGAGATCGTAGCTGATACACAAAGTGATCTTGAGTTTGAATTTGAGACACAGCTTGATGAGACAAATATCAAATGGTTAAATAAGAAGAATTTTCAATGGGTAAAAGGTGAAGAAAACAAATACATCGGCACTTTCTACCTTGAAGCAACGAGCATTGACGCAAAGACTTTACGTGTTAGCTTGGATCTAAAAAGAAATGGCGAGAACTATCAAAACTCAAACATAAATATCTTTTTACCAAAGCTAAAAGAGCTTAGAAGTGACGAAAACTACAACCACATCGTCGCTGATAACCTTGAGGTAAAGAAATTTAAAACGACTAAATTTGATGATATAAACAACATCATGGTCGTTGAAATTTACGGCAACAATGTCGATCTAAGCGCCTTTAATATTGAAAACAAAACGATCCTAAAGCAAGGCGTAGATACGATAAATGGCGACTTCAACTCGCAAAGTGCATACTATTTTGCAGTATTTAAGCCAAACAAAAAGACGCTTGACTTTAACTACTACAACCTAAAAAAAGCTAAATTTGAGAGCTTTTCACTGCCTGTGAGCGTCGAAGAGGACGAGGTTAGCACGCAGATCGGGCTAAATCCAAAACAAAGCGAATTTAGCACCTACAAAGATATCACGATCTACTCTTGTGTGGCAATCCTTATCTTGCTAGCCATTTGGCGCAGGAAATTTAGCTACTTTTTCGTGGCGGCGGTCTTTATCGCGCTTGGAATTTACACTTACAATCCTTTTGGTAAAGCTGTGCTAAAGCCTGATGTTAGCGTTACTATCCTGCCAACTAAAAATTCGACCATTTTTTACACATCTCGTAAAAATGAAAGTGTTGAAATTTTAGACAAAAAGGGCGACTACTCGAAAATTTTATTTCAAGATGGAAAGATCGGCTGGGTGAAAAAGGACGACCTTGTCAAAAATTAGAGCTATTTTCTTCTCTATCACATTTGTTCTTAGCGTTTTTGTCGTGGTCTTTTTTATGTGGCTTTTTAACTCGAAAAATAGACCTATTAGAAAAGTTTGGGGCAGAGCCCAGAGATTTTTTGGTGGCTATACGCTTGAGGTGGTTGGAGAGTTTAAAGATGAGGCAAATATCTTACTGATAAATCATCAAAGTATGCTTGACATCATCGTGCTTGAAGAGGTGCACCCTAAAAATCTTTGCTGGATCGCAAAGGCGCAGATCGGAAAAATTCCTATCATCGGTAAAATTTTGAGCCTTCCAAAGATGATAGCAGTCGAGCGCGAGAACAAGCACTCGCTCATAAAGCTTTTAAAAGAAGCAAAAGATAGAGTTGAAAACGGCCGCGTTTTAGCGATATTTCCAGAAGGTACAAGGTCTCAAACCAAAGAGCTACTACCATTTAAAGGTGGTGCGAAGTTGCTAGTTGAAAAGCTAAATTTAAAGGTTCAGCCTATCGTGATCGTTGGAAGCGATGCGATAAAAGTGAAAGAATTTAGCTTTGAAAAGGCTGACATCAAGCTCTTTTGTCTTGATCTAGTCGATACTTCTAAAGAGGACTGGCTGGAGGATACAAGAGAGAGCATGCAAAAAGTCCTAGACGAAAATAGAAAATAACTCTTCTGCTTTGCAATATCTAAATTTGCAAAGCCTCTGCTCTATTTTTATCCGTAAATTTTATTTTATATGTTTAAATTTTATAAAAAAGTATTTGAAATTTTGGGTTTAATTTTAAAAAGGTCTAGGCAAAGCTAGACCTAAAACATTAAATTTAAGAGATAAAAACTTAAGTTCTAAAGACACTTAGTTTTGTGTTTAGCGCGTCTGTCATCTTGTTTAGATGTTCAGCTGCAGAAGCTATCTCTTCTACGCTTCTAGCATTTTCAGATGAAATTTGATTGATCTCTGAGATGCCATCCATGATCTCATTTACATTCTTACCAGTTGCGATGTAGTCTTGCATAGTCTTATCAGACATCGCTATGGCATTATTCATCGTTGCGCTCATATCATTTATCGTCTTTTCAACGTCGCTTGCCACATGGGTTAGCTCTTGAATTTGTTTAGAGTTGATACCCATTTGCTCGCTGCTATCGTTGATCGCTTGAACGATAACGTTGATAGTTGCATTTATCTCTGTTAGAGACTTTTGAGTTCTTTCAGCTAGCTGTCTAACCTCGTCAGCAACGACTGCAAAGCCACGTCCATGCTCACCTGCGCGTGCTGCTTCGATGGCAGCGTTAAGAGCAAGTAAATTTGTCTGATCAGCGATATCGTTGATAACCACAAGCACTGATTTTACCTGCTCAGCGTCACGGCTAAGCTGCTCGATCTTGCCAGCCATTTGGCTCTCTACGTTTGCAGAGTCTACTATCTGAGATGATAGAGATCTGATAGCGTCAGTTGCTGTTTTTATATGAGTGCTTGCCTTTTGAAGGTCGTCTTTACCAGCTTGAGCTATAGATAGAGACTCTTTCATGCTTTCTTGCATAGACTTGCATCTTTGATTTGTCTCTTCGACGATCTGGGTTGATTCTTCTACGCGTTTGCCTGTTTGAAGAGAGGTAGAGCTTAGCTCGTTTGCAACTGAGCTATTTTCGCTTGAAAGGTTTTTAGTGTCGCTTATAAGCACTCTTATGCGCTCTATGAAGTTATTTATATCATTGCTTATTTTAGCTATCTCATCTTTGCCGTAGATTGGGATTTTAAGTGTAAAGTCAGATGTTATAGCATTTAAATTTGCTCCTAATCTATCAATAGGATTTGCAACCATCTTTTTAAGTAGTAATATAGAAACTATAATAAGAAGTAAAGTAACTATAATGCTTGCGATGATGAAGTTTTTGCTAACTACTTTTTGAGGTGTTAAGAAGTCATCAGTAACAGCTGAGCCAAGCACGATCCAGTTAAGCTTGTCAAATGGCTCGTAAGCAACCACTCTCTCAACTCCGTCAGTATTTATGAGTTTGACACCTTCTTTAGTTTTTACTATGTCATCAACTATATCTTTTAGCTGACCTTCTGGTGCTTTGCCAGCTAGTTTTGGGTGGATGTCATAGACATTTGTCTTTGTATTAAAGATTGAGAAGTATCCACGCTCGCCTAGCTTCATTTGTGCCATTGTCTTTTGAAGATCTTCTAAGCCTTCAGTGAAGTCATAACCTATAAATAAAACTGCTACAAC